>JAAYLH010000046.1 GCA_012521995.1 Bacteroidales bacterium
AGCTTCACAATGCTCGTTTCCTTGCAGAGTGTCAGCAGGGCTTCAACCTGAACGGCAAATTGGGTTGGAAAGAACTTTCATCTTTCTAGGTATTAATTAAACAAAACACACGCCTCGTGGCGCACCAAATTTTCACAAATGAAAAGACAATGAACACAAATAAGAAATTTGCCAATGTGCTGATTTGCTAATCTGCAAATTATTCATTTGTGTGCCTTTGTGGACGAACTTATGGAACGCGGATGAGGCTGATGCAAGAAATCAAATCCTTGAAATTTAAAAAATTACCCGTACTTTTATCAAGAATTCATATATGTACAGAGAAATATACATAAGTAAGGGATGCGTTATATTAGAAAGCAATCGATTCTGTTTTTTCTTTTTCTAACGGGGCTTTTGGTATTGGTGCCCGGTTACGGGAATTTGGCCTGGGCGGGTCCGAAGGCGGTGACCATCGTGGTGATGGACCGCAGCCAGATCCCCCTGGAAGGGGCAATGGTATTCGTGAACGACAGCACTGACCTGGAGGGCATCAGCGACAGCCAGGGGATGGTGCAATTCAGCCTGATGGACGGGACGTATATGCTCTTTGCCTACCTGCCCGACCACCGCGACCATTATTCGATGTTTACCGTGGGAGGCAGCGACCTTGAGCTGGAGGTGGTGCTGGCCCCTGCCCTCTCATGGACCACGACGCCCACTGGCCCTCCCCAGGGAATTGGCTCGGCCAACGGGGTACGCATTGCAGAGGCAGGAGGGAAGATCTATATGCATATGGCCGTAGGGGGAACCCCAGGGGTACCGGGCGCGGGGGCGCTGACGGACTTCTATGCCTACGACCCTGACACTGACGACTGGACTGCTTTGCCCAATGCCCCTTTCGGCGGGCAATACGGCATCAGCACCGCCTACGGGCCCACCCCCGAAGGCGGGGACGCCATCTACATTATACGCGGCTACTGGGCGGGGCAGCGAACCTGGCTGGCACGCTTTCACATAGATGAAGGGCAATGGGAAACGGGCCTGGACTACCAGATCCCCTGGCGAACCGACCTGGGGGGTGACTATGGCGGGGGAAGCGGTTTCCAGGACTACCCGCGCAACGGGGCTGTGATGGCCTGGGATGGCGATGACCACATCTACCTCTTCCCAGGCAGCGGCTATGGATACCTAGCCTATGACTGGTACCGCTATTCGGTGAGCCAGGATAGCTGGGAAGCCCTCGACTCCCTGCCCCATATGCAGGGCCCGGGCAATGCAGCCATTTGGGTCGATGCAGAGGCAAGTGGCCTGGATCAGGATTACTTGTACGTGCAATTTGGGCTGGTGCCCCATGGCAATTACACCCAGGCCGAGTTCTGGCGCTACGGGCTGACATCGGAGACCTGGGAACAGATGGCATCACACGGCTACGGGGCCGATGACGGCTCGATGCTGGCCTGGGACGGAGGGCGGTACCTGTTTCACATCCCCGGCGCCTGGGAAGAACAGCCCTGGGACCGCAACGTAGACCAGAAACGGGAGTTCATGCGTTACGACCTGGCCACGGATATCTGGAGTCATATGGAATACAGCCCCTACAACCGATGGGGAGGTTGGGACGACGGCGGAGGGATGGTCCGCGTGGGTCAGTCTATTTACGCCCTGAAGGGCGGCAGCGACGTTTCCTGGGCCATCGGCGACAACATCGCAGGCGGGGGCTCGGTGCCTTCCAATAAGTTCTGGAGGTTCAGCATCCCCGATGAGACCCTGTACCTCACCATCAGTATCCCCGAAGGCAGCGGCAGAATCATGCCCCCCACAGGAAAACACGCCCACCTCCCAAACACGGAAGTTCAACTGGTGGCAATTCCCGACTCGGGCTATGTGTTCCACAGCTGGAGACGCGACGGACAAAGCTTTGGAAACCTGCCCTATACCACCCTGGTAATGCGCGAGGGCACCCAGGTGGAAGCCCTGTTCGTGGATGAAAACACCTTTGTCCCGCATATTCCAGCCCTGGAGCCCCTGCAGGCTTATTACACCCATGGCAGCCTGCACCTCAGCAAGCTTCCCTCAGCGGGGACCCTGGTGGTCTTTGACGCACTGGGAAGATTAGTGAAATCGTGGAAAGTGCTTTCCCCGGGCGACCACAGCTTCGGCTTCAGACCACCTGCCGGAATGTATGTGATCAGGTTTGTAAGCAAAAAGCCATTGGCGCCGGTGAAGGTGCTGGTTTATTGATCCTGCCAAAGGCAGCGCGTTTCCATAAAAGGATTTTTACCAGACCTTTCACGGAAGTGGAAAAGCCTGGAAAAACTCCCCGGAAAAAATCATAAACCACCCCCTTGAAGACACAAACGAGGAATGAGGGCGGCCTGTCAGAAGTTACAATTCACCTCATCAAAACCCCAAAAAGAAGGCTAAGCGAATTTATGAGCGGCTCAATAAGGCAGGCAGAAAACCTTCACCACCTCATTCGTGATCAAAAGCTTTTCATATAAATCCGGGTTTGCTCCCCTGAAGGATCATACCCTTCCTCTATCCTTTTCCATTCATATTTTTCATAATACCCGTTATGCTCCGTGGTCAGGTAAATAATTTTATATCCTGCTTTTACGGCCTCAGACTCAGCATATTCCATAAGCAAATTCCCTAAGGCCTGTCCTCTTTCACGTTCTTCAACAAATATTCCACAAAGCCAGGGATACAAGTCGTGGCGGCTGATAAAATCATTCATAATCAGACCACAACATCCAACGATCTTTTCTTCCTTCATCAACAGAAAAAATCTTGGCAGGCCCTCCTTGTCACTGGATGAATGAATTATTGCATCGTAAAAGAAAGGGTAATTGTTTGGACCACCCCATTTGCTGTGATAATACTTTATTGCCTGTTCCATATCCCCGGGGTAATCCTTCAGATTTATGACTCTGTGCATAACTTACTCTCCTGTTTAATATTTTTTCTTCATTGCCTTAGGCTCACCTGATCCCCTTCTAAGGGCAGGATAAACGTTCTGGTTTCAGAACCAGGCCATCAAAAAAATTTTATTTTTCAAAAATATTCAATCTTAAAATAATCAAAAAAACCGAGGCATTTGAAGGCTTTTTTGGGGGCTTGACCCGGACGGTGGGCCATAAAGAACCAGCCGGGCTATCAGGAAGGCAAGTTACCTAGCCGTGTTCAATCATTTATCGCCACAAGAATTCATATCTTCGGTTAAAATCAACCTAAGCGATGAATCATTAATGATATATTTCCAGGCCCAGTTTATGAAAATGATTAATTTATTTCGAACGCTTAATATGAGCATCAAATGTAAGAACATCCATATAATCCAGGCAAAAAAGCCCTTGAGACTCACGAATGGAAAATCGGCCACGGCCTTGTTCTGACCGATGGTTGCCATTGAACCCAAATCGCGGTACTCATATTCGGCAGGGGGTTTCCCTTTTATGATTTTCTTTAGGTTTCGGGTCAAATTCTTGGCTTGATTGATGGCAACATTTGCAAGTTGTGGATGCCCGCCTGGATATTTGGGTGTTTCCATATAGGCTATATCACCTAAAGCGAAGATATTGTCACTTCCAGGCACTTTATTTATCCGATCTACTTTTATGCGATTTGAATGTGTATAGCAGTCAGGGGGAAATCCCTCAATAAAATTGCCTTTAACTCCGGCAGCCCATATCACTGTGCGTGTTTTTATTTTTTCATTATTGTTCAGGGTAAGCGTTTTGCCGTCATA
Organism: Bacteroidales bacterium; assembly: GCA_012521995.1. Classification (GTDB taxonomy): domain Bacteria; phylum Bacteroidota; class Bacteroidia; order Bacteroidales; family UBA7960; genus UBA7960. The sequence goes on from JAAYLH010000046.1 coordinate 3,731, forward strand.
TCCTGTTACAAATTTTTCCGTTAGCAATTCCACCCCCATTTTTTTAAGGTACTTTTCAGAAGCAATTTTTGCTTTATTGCTCATATTACTCAAGGTGTTTTTACTGCCCTCAACAAGAAAAACCTGGAATTTTGTAAAATCAATACTTTTATAATCCTTAGGCAAAACCTTCTTCTTTATCTCGGCAAAAGCCCCTGCCAACTCCACACCCGTAGCCCCTCCACCAACAATTACTAGATTTAAAAACGGTTCTCTCTCCTCTTCTTTTATGGAAATTATTTTTTCAAAAATCTTCAATGTATGGTTTCTGATTTTTATTGCATCGTAGGTGGTCTTCAATGAGAAAGACTCCTTACAGATTTCCTTGTTTCCAAAATAATTTGTTTTGCAACCTGCTGCAATAATCAGGATGTCATAATAAAAATCACCAATACCAGAACTAATTTTATTCTTATCAGGAAAAATACGGGTGACTTCAGCCAGCCGGATTTGAACATTATTCTTATTTCTGAAGATTTGGCGGAAGGGAAAAGAAATATTACCTGGCTCAATTTGCGAAGTAGCCACCTGATAAAACAATGGCTGAAACTGATGGTGGTTTATTTTATCTATAAGGACGACATCAAAAAAGTTTGAGTCCAAACGTCGTGCGACCTGAATACCAGCAAACCCGCCACCAACGACAACCACCTTTTTTCTTTTCTCCATTTACATAAATATACGAAAAATTTTCCCGGGTTTCGTATATCAGGCTAACTTTTCAGCGTGTTAGAAATAATCAACAGGTCGAAATCCAGAGATGGTTTCTGCACAAATTTCCTGGTTAAAATTCATTTCAAAGTTGTAATCCAGGCTTAATTCTCTCCGGTAAAGCTCTACGGTCCAGGTTCCAAAAGACTCACAATTTCTTAGAATTACTTCATCCCGTTTTAAATCTTTTACTTCATTAGAAAGCGTTCCTTCTCCATTTTGGGTGATGTTCTCTGAAAAAATTACTCTCCTTTCAGGTACTTCCCAGCTTAATACAAGGTCTCTGAAAAAAAGGATCTGTAAATGCTGCCCACTGTAAACAATTTACAAAAAGAACATTAACGATGTCAGGAATGCTTTTGAAATAACCTCCATCAAGAACAGACTGCAGAACCTGGGGTCATACCCTCGCAAACATTGACCTGTTTCAACATCTTTCCTGATACGTAAATAACACGTAGCCAATACGAATATAAAACGAACTTAAGACGTATTTTAAACGTATTTTGTACGTCTAAGGTACGTCTTAGGTACGTCTTAGGTACGTCTAAAGTACGTCTTAAGTATGGCCCTGAAAAGGTTCAGGAAAGGCTGTGGATGATCGCGGTTTATTCCGGTTCGGAGACAGGAAGGAAACCAAAAACGGGGTCGGTTGAACAGAAAGGCCAGCCTCAAAACAAAAGAGAGGTTTTTTCTAAAGCAAGTGCCAGGGAAGGGGAAAAAAATAGCCGCCTCTAAATTTTGAGGCGGCCTTGTTGGGAGGAAGGTAGGATTCTACACCCTATACCAATCCCTTTAAAACCAGACTTTTATAAATAGTTTAATTTGTCGGAAAAGCGTTTTTTGTCTGCAACAGGAGCAGGTGTTTGCCTTATTTCCTTAGTTGCTCAAGCAGCATTTTTATCTGCTCATCCTTGCTTTTCAGAAGCTCAATCAGGTCTCCCATGCCATAGGACACCCCCGGATCTTTTACCATCTTAACCTCTCCACCGGGGCCGGTGAAGAACTCACACAGATGCCGACCGATCAAGGCGCATATCTGGACTAAATATTCCACGGAAAGCCTCCTTTCGTTGATCGAATCTGTCAGCGTGCGGGGTGCAATCTGCATTTTGTGGGCCAATATTCCTTTTTTTAAGCCGGATTCTTTTATTGCCCCAACAAGTTCTTCGTAATTAAGTACTACCATCCCTGTGCTTTTTTTGAAACCCTCTTTATTGAATTATTTAAATATTTTCAAAAACAAACTTTTAAATTGATGTTGTTTTTGTACAGTTTTTCCTAATTTTAATCATTATCTCATCGCTATTCAATGACAAATTTAACAAAATTGCGACTGGTCTAAAAATCCTTAAGATCATTTTAAAAAATCTCCAGCATCGCAGGTACTCAACTCGAAGTCTAACTTTTGTCCGTCTTCTTCCAATAATTTATTTGGAATTCGTCAGCATGCATTAGCCGTCTTTAGCCCTGGAAACCCATGAAAAAGGCCAAATTCTCATTCATTCTGCTTCGGGGATTTCTGTAAAAAAAAACGAACCATTGCTTCTCAAGATTCCCGCCGGCATCGTGAAGGCGGAGCAGAGACGCAATGGTCCGTTCGTTGGCTTGTCTGTTTTTCAAAGCCATAGTAATGTGTAATTCAACACCTTACCAGCCAATTCCAGACAGCCTCCCTTACAACAGACAAATTCTTAATTTTTAAAGAGCTGACTTACAGCAACTTGCAATGTTTTTGGGTGGAAGATGGGACTCGAACCCACGACCCTCAGAACCACAATCTGATGCTCTAACCTGCTGAGCTACATCCACCGTCTGTAAGGGAATGCAAATATAAGAATATTTCTTTTTACAAAAACAGGGCCAATAATTTTTTTAATGATCGCAGCTATTGACTTGTTTATCAATTTTTTGCGGTGAATCATTCGGTGCATAAAAACCGGTTCTCAGGAACCAACAGGCCTGGTTCGGAGTGTTACCTCAAAATATTTCTGTGGTTTCTGGTTTGGTTGAAGGGTTTTGCGGGGGAATTCGGGCTCCAGGCCGGGCAGGAAAACGGCGCACATCGTGTTTGCCACGTGGTAGAGGTGCGGGTGCATTTCGCGGGGCAGCCCTTCGAGGATGCCAGCCAGCACGCTCCAGCGGATCAGCTCGGGGTTGCGGGCATAATCATGCCAGACCAGGATGCCCTTATCGAGGTTCAGCGCCTGCAGCACGCGGCTTGAATCGGAGCGCACGGCTTCGTAATGGTGGTCGCCGTCCACAAAGATCATATCGAATTTCTTTCTTAGGGAGGCAAAGTCGAAGCTGAGGGAGTTGGCCTGGAGGTGGGTGACATTGGGCAATTTCTCAGAGAACAGCCTGTGCAGGCCTATGTAATTTTCGTTCATCCCCAGGGCGCGCATCTCTTCATCGGGCAGGTTGATTGTCACGGCCTCAAAGACCAAAGGAGCCACGTTGGCCACGCTTTCGCCGCGCCAGGTGCCGATCTCGAGGTAGCTTTCCACCTTGAATTTGCGGGCCAAGGCACGCAGCAGGGCCAGGTCGGTAGGCAGGCAGCTCCCGTCGAGGAAGGCATAGGGGCTGACGGTCTCATCGAGGGCTGGAAACAGTTCGTCCAGGTCGAGCAGTGGCAGGCCGTTTTCAAAGCCAAATTGGCTGACGACCTTTTTGCGCCAGTATTGCTCCTGGTCGAGCACGTGGTTGAGCAGCCAGGGGTTTTTGATGACTTGCCAGAGCCCAGTCAGGGCTTTTTGAATCTTGTTCATCACGCTTGCTTTTGTTTGTTGCAAAAGTACAGGATTTCCGGCAAGGGCCTTCCCCTCGGGCGCTTTTCCTTCAGCTTTCAGGCGCTGGATCTTGAATTCCTTTTCGAGTTTTTTAAAGTCCGACTTGCAATATACCTTGCTCATAATTTCAGAATTAACATTGACTTAACATGAAGTAAACCGGAAAAGCATCAAAAGGTTGGTTTTTTTTGCGAAATTTGTCGCATAAAGGGCTCCGAGCCCATATTCAATACCCGAAAACGGATGGTGAGGACGCTGCTGCGCCGGGAAGGCATACAAAATTTCCTGAAATTGTTTTCCAGTTCCCTGGTGGCCCAGGGCCTCTCGCTTGCGCTCTCGCCTGTCTTTGCCCGTCTGTTCAGCCCCGATGATTTTGGTCTGATGGCGCTTTACCTGGGGATCTTCAGCGTGATCTCTGTGCTAAGCACGGCCAAATACGAGCAGGCCATAATGTTGCCGAGATCGGACCAGGCGGCGCGTTCGCTGTTCTGGCTGGTGCTGATGATCACCCTGGTGGTTTCTTTGCTGGCCCTTCTAGCCGGCGGTTTTGCAGGAGGCTTCATTACCCGTCTGTCGGGAAACCCCGGTCTGAGGCCCTGGCTATGGTTTTTACCCCTGAGCCTGGTATTGCACGGGCTGTTCCAGGGGGCCACCTTTTATGCCAACCGCAACAAGGCATTCGGGATTATGGCGGGCAGCACCCTTACCCATTACTCTGTACTCAATGGCGCCCGTCTTTTGACCGGGTGGCTCAGGTCGCCCTTCAACGGCTTGCTGGCGGCACAGATCTTTGCACAGGCGGGCAGCACCCTGTATATGCTGGCGCGGACAGGAAAGAGGCTGTTCAAAATGGATGCAGCCCTGTCCCTCGAACGCATTCAAGAGCAGGCCAGGGTCTATTCAGGTTATCCCAAATTCAACATGCTGCTCAACTTCACCAATAACCTCTCGGGAGCCTTGCCCATCTTTATGTTCACCCGTGGCTTCTCGGCTGAGACAGCGGGCTTGTATGCCTTTGGCTATACCTTTATTTTCAGGCCGCTGAGCATGTTCTCGCAAAGCACCCTGCAGGTGCTTTCGCAAAAGATCATTGCCGACCACCAGGAAGGGAAGGCGGTATATCCCCAGTTGAAAAAGCTGGTGATGCGCTTCTTCTGGCTGGGCATCGGGCCTTTTATCCTGCTTGCCATCTTTGCCCCTGCCTTGTTCGGGCTGGTGTTCACCGAGGAATACATGATGGCAGGGAAGTTTTTGCAGATCTTCAGCCCCTGGTTGTTTATGGTGTTCCTTACAAGCCCGCTTTCGTTCATCCCCGAGCTGTTCTTCAGGCAAAAAAAAGCCATGGTCATCGACCTGGTCTACCTGGTCTTACGTTTCTTTGCCCTGGCGGCAGGTATCTGGAGACAGGACCTCTGGTTGAGCCTGTGGTTGTTTGCAGGCGTAAGCTTCGGGGTGGTGACCTATAACCTGTTGTGGTACCTGAGCCTTGCAAGACAGCAATCGAAGTCAATCATCGAAAATAACAAACCAAACACCTGACCCATGAAGGGAAAGCCTGCCAAACACGTCCTTGTCATCCCTTCCTGGTATCCGCCCAAGGGGGGATACTTCTTTCGCGAGCACGCCCTGGCCCTTGCCGAGGCAGGGCTAAAGGTGGATGTGCTGGCAGGACTGCACACCAGCCTGCGCAGCCTCAGGCCGGGGAACCTGCTCCAGGTTAGGGAGACTGAGATAAACACCATCGGCAGAGTGAAGGAATACCTAAAGAAATACTGGATCATCCCCTACTCAAACAGGGGCAACTTCCACGGCTGGGTAAACATGATGCTGCGCTTTTACAAAAGCTACGAGCAGCAAGCGGGCAAACCTGGGCTGATCCTGGCACACAGCAGTATCTGGGCGGGGCTGGTAGCGGCCTTTATCAAGGAGAAATACGGGGTTCCTTATGTGATCACCGAGCACAGGAGCCGCTTTGTTTATAATACAAAAGAAGCCAGGGAGATGTTTGAGCCCTGGTTCTTCCCTTACCTGAAGACCGCCTTTGAGAACGCCGCTGCCGTTGTTACGGTGAGCGAGTCACTGCAGCCCTTCATTAGGGAAATCGCCCCACAGGCAGAAGGCAAGCTTCACAGCATTCCCAATATGGTTGATACCGGCTTCTTTATCCCTGCCGGGGAAAAAAATAAAGGTAAGCCCTTCCGCTTCTTTTCGTTGGCCAACCTGATCCCGCTCAAGGGCATGGACATCTTGATCGAAGCCTTTGCACGTGCCAATCAAGCCAGGCCCGGGGTCTTACAACTGGTGATCGGCGGCGACGGCCCCGAGCGGGCTCGGCTGGAAGGACTGGTATCGGAAAAGGAGCTTCAGAAACAAATTATCTTTACAGGAAAGCTCAGGCGCCAACAGGTGAAGGATGAACTGCAGCAGGGCCACGCCTTTGTGCTTGCAAGCCATTTTGAGGCCTTTGGCGTGGTTTTTATCGAAGCCATGGCTTGCGGGCTGCCTGTCATCGCCACCCGCGCAGGAGGGCCCGAGAGCTTCATAACCGAAGGGCAGGGAATCCTGCTGGAACCCGGGAAGGTTGAGCTGCTGGCACAGGCCATGCTGGACATGCAGGAACACTATGACCGGTACCTGCCTGAAGAGATCCGCAGGGATACCATTTCTCGTTTCGGCAAACAGGCGGTGGCACAACAATATCTAGAACTATTTGATACGATCATAAAATAAAACCACACCATGAATCAAATATTCCTGGTTTACAACTACAACTACTTTTGGCATCAGGAAGATGCCCTGTATTTTAAAGGCTTTTTCTTTGACCGCGACGGCACGCACTTCCACGAAGGGGGTGCGCTGGAGGCCCTGAAAGCGATAAAGGACCGGAAGGCCTTAAGGCAAAAAGCAGAGAGCATCGACGGGCCCTTTACAATCATCAGGCAAAGCGAGGAAGGGATCGTGATCTGCACCGGCGCCATGAGTATTTTTCCCGTTTTCTATACCTGGGAAAAGGGCCATTGGCTGGTATCGGACAGCTCCGACCAGTTGCTGACGATGAAGCAGGAAAAGCAATGCAATACCGATGCCTTTGATGAGTTTATGGGGGCTGGTTTTGTGATGGGGCGCGAGACCTTGCTGAAAGGCATATATAAATCGCAGGGAGCAGAGATCCTGCTGCTGAAGCCCGACGGCAGCCTAGAATCGGACACGTATAATTATTTTCTGCCCAAAGCCTTCTGGGGCGAGAGCCTCACCGAGCTCAAGGTGAAGTTGGTGTACAAGCTCAAGAATGTGATCAAACGGCTGATCACCTCCCTCAAGGACCGCAGCGTGGTGGTACCTTTGAGCGGGGGCTATGACTCGAGGCTCATTGTTTCGCTGCTGAAAAATGCAGGCTATGAAAAGGTCATCTGTTTCACCTACGGCAGGCCCAACCGTGAGTCGGAGCTGAGCCAGATGGTGGCTGAGAAGCTCGGCTACCAGTGGATCTTTGTGGATTACCGCAAGATCGACATCAAGGGTTATCTGCACGATCCCGTATTCCAGGATTATTATCGTTATGCGGGCAACAATTACACAATGCCCTACCTGCAGGAATACTTTGCGGTGAAATACCTAAAGGACAACAAGCTGGTGCCTGACGACAGCGTGTTTATCCCGGGTCACGGAGGGGATTTTCTGGCGGGAGGCCACGTGAAAAAGGCTGCCAAGACCAAGCGCGAGCTGAAGAACCTCGCTCCCCACATTGCCAAGAAATACTTTCTGTTCATCCCCCTGGGCAACAGCGCGAAGGACCACATCATTGAGCGCCTGGAACAGTGGCTTGCCCGATACAACCCGCCGGAATGCGCCACCGACCCCTTCTACAGCGTTTATGTGGAAGACTGGGACGTGAAGGAAAAACGCTCAAAGTTCATTTTCCAGTCGGCCCAGGTGTTCCCCTATTTTGGCTATGCCTTTCGCCTGCCACTATGGCATAAGGACCTGAGAAACCTTTTCAGACAGGTGCCTTTCGACCTGCGCCTGAACCAGCAACTCTATTACCAGTTGCTGGAGGATGAGTTCTTCAAGCCCCTGGATATCTATTTCCAGGATAAGGAAATGAAGGAAATAGGCAAGAACACCCTGGAGCGACGTATCCGGAAGATGCTGAAGCCTTTGGCTCCGGGAATAGTGCTGGCCCGCAAGCTTAAGGGTGCCGATTGGATGTGCTACGACAAGTTTACGGCCGAGATGGACAACCAGCTAAAAAAAGAGGGGCTTTCGCCCCTCAAAACAATCTTCAGCTACAATGCGCGGATCTGCCGTTGGTATCTGCAGCAAGTACGCAAAAAAACCGATTGCAGAAAATAAGGTTTCTTTATTCGCCTACCCTGCCCTGAAAGTTAGCAGTAAACTCATTTAGGTTGGGATTGGTTTTATACACCTCTTCATTGAAGAAAACCAGTACCGGCTCCATCTTGGCTGCATCGCGGTACCCCGGAAGGGCATAGATAAGGCTCAGGTTTTCATCAAAAAAGGCAACGGAGGGGTAGCTCATCCGCCCCTGAAGGATGGCGATGGCAAAGTTATGCGCACCGCGGCGCTGGTCGGCCCTTTCGTTTTCATACTTCACGCCCTTGAAGGTAATGGGCTCTTTTTGCTCGGCATTGAGCTTCACTGCATAAAAATGGGTGTTGATGTAATCGATGATCACAGGGTTGGTAAATGTTTCGGCATCCATACGCTTGCACCAGCCACACCAGTCGGTGTAAATGTCCACGAAGATCTTCCTGGGGTTTTTCTTATGCAGTTCCTGGGCCTCTTCAAGGGTAAGCCAATTGATCTTGGTTTCCTGCGCCTGAACCGGGGTTTGCAGAAGGAGGCTGAACGCCACCATAAAAAGGATGGATGAAAAAAGTCGGATATTCATAAGGTAAAAAATTTTCGCGTTAAGTAATTTCTTATACCAAAACTATGCCAAATTTTGAAAAAATTTTAATTACAGAGCGGTTCTCAAAAATTGAAAACAACATCTATAAGTGAGTAAACGATTGAGAAGCCATTTTGTTTTATAAATTTGCCAGCAAAACCCCCAGCCGTTGTTTCGGAAGAAGAAAGAAGACATACAGGGATCGCTGAGCCGAATGGCATGGCGGAAGTTCAGGAGAAACCCCGTTTCTTTGGGCAGCCTCGTCTTTATTGGGATATCGGCCCTGGTGGCCATTTTGGGATACCTGGTCACCCCCGATTCCACCCCCTTTGCCAACCATCAGCACCTGGAAATTTCAACCCATAAACCAGGCCATATGGCCCTGATGCTGAATGTCAGGAAAAATGCCCCCCCAGTGAGGAGCACCTTTTTGAAGAAGATGATCAGGGGGAAACCCTCCGAATGGAATACGCTCCCCATACAGCGCTATTGGTTTGAGGGTGGCTGGCTGCATTATGAGACCTATGGGGGCCAGGCTGACTACCCGGGCCTTGAAGACCGTATCTGGCTGCCTGACGTGCTTTTTGCAATTGCCCATGAGCAGGAACAGGCAGAGGCCGTCAACGATTCACTGACGTTCATTGCCTTAAGCGGTGAAAGGCTCAGTCTTTCCGTCCAGGAAATGCATCATCAGGCAGAAGAAGAGCATATCAGGACGCGCAGGTTCTATCTTGGGACCGACCGCTTTGGGCGCGACCTGCTCAGCCAGCTGGTCATAGGCACCAGGGTCTCGCTTTCGGTAGGCTTCATCGCGGTATTCATCTCTCTGGTTATCGGCATCACCCTGGGGAGCCTTGCTGGGTATTTCCGGGGAAAATTCGACGACCTGGTGATGTGGCTGATCAATGTCATTTGGTCCATCCCTACCCTGCTGCTGGTCATTGCCATTACCTTCGCTATTGGTAAAGGGTTCTGGCAGGTATTCCTGGCAGTAGGCCTCACGATGTGGGTCGATGTAGCCAGAGTAGCACGTGGACAGGTGCTGAGTTTGCGCGAGAAGGAGTTTGTGGAGGCCGGACGTGTCCTGGGCCTGGGCAGTGGCAGGATCATCCTCCATCACATCCTGCCCAACATTATGGGCCCCGTGATTGTCATCTCTGCAGCCAACTTTGCGTCAGCAATACTCATCGAAGCAGGACTCAGCTTTCTGGGCATCGGCGTACAGCCACCCATGCCCTCCTGGGGCACGATGATCCGCGAGCACTATGGCTACATTATCCTTGACAAGGGTTACCTGGCATTCCTGCCCGGATTACTCATCATGCTGATGGTACTGGCGTTTATGCTGACGGGAAATGGCCTGCGGGAAGCCCTTGACAAGACACCGCAATATTAGGCGGGCATCCTGCACAAGGTGGCGCGAAGGTAAAAGGATAGCCTGCCCTGCCCTTCAGGAAGAAACCCAATGCCCAGAGGTCCCGCCGAACGCCTGGAGATATCCATCAGACCCAGGCCTGCCCCTCCGTTGGCATTGGAGATCTTTTGCCTGCGGCGGGTCATATAAATGGACCGCAGCTCATCGGCGCCCATACGGTTGATCTCGGCAACGCGCTGTTTGAGGTAATCCATCTGCGAAGGGTCAATCAGGTTTACGGTAAGGAACTGGAAGCCTTCGGGGTTTTGCAACAACAGGAAACGGCCCCTGCCTTTACCTGCGGGCCCGCGGTCCTGGCTGTAATGCAGGACATTCTGAGCCATCTCGATGAAAATGCTGAATGCCCGCTTACCCATACCCGGGTTGCAAAGACGTTCTACCTCATTGCGCACATTACCGGCCAAAAGCACAATGTTTTCCTGCGTGAAAGCCCCGTTAAAAGCCAGCAGGAGTTCTCCAGCACTGCCAGGGGAAAATACCTCACGAAAGGTTTCCAGATGCCTCATAGGAGAAACAAATTCAGTCAACTAGTCTATTCGTCCTGTAAAAGTATGGATTTGGTTTATAAAAACAAATAAATAAAGAAATTTATTCTTTACTCCCCAGCATAGGCACAAACCTGAAAAGCCCAAAGTCTTCCTGATCGTATTTGTTTTCATCGCGTTTGATGATGCGAAACATGGTTTGCGTCCCGCCTGCCCCGACCGGAATCACCATCATGCCCCCGGTCTTCAATTGCTGCAGCAGTCCTGCAGGTATCTGTGGCGCGGCAGCAGTGATGAGTATCTTGTCGAAGGGGGCATAGGCTGGAAGGCCTTTATAGCCATCGCCATAAAACAGCCTGGGGTTATAGCCCATTTTCGGCAAGAGGTTTTTGGTCTTAACATACAGGCTGTGATGGCGTTCAATACTGAACACCTTTGCCCCCAGCTCCAGCAGGACGCAAGCCTGGTAGCCGCTGCCTGTCCCTATCTCAAGCACCTTATCGCCCTTGAGGATGTTGAGCAATTCGGTCTGAAAGGCCACGGTATAGGGCTGGCTGATGGTTTGTCCTGACCCTATGGGAAATGGCTTATCCTGGTAGGCAAATTCCACAAAAGAAGAATCGAGAAGAAAGTGCCTGTGAATCTTCACTATGGCCTGGATGATGCGTTCATAACTGTTGCCCTTGCCCCTGACTTGTTCTGCAAGCTTTCTACGCAAACCCTTATGGCGATACGTGTCTGTCATAATTGAGC
>JAAYLH010000047.1 GCA_012521995.1 Bacteroidales bacterium
TGCAGGCCTTTGAGCAGGCCTTCCGCTATGCCGAACAGCGGTTCAGCCTTGGTGTGGTCAGCAGCATCGAATACAACGAGGCACGCACAAATCTTGCCCAGGCCCGTGCAGAAGCCCTTCAGGCAAAATACAAGTATATTTATAAGCTGAAAATCCTGGAGTTTTATAGTGGCGACGGCTTCAGCCTGTAGGCCTGAATCATCCCTTCAGGAAACGCCGTACGGCTTCAATGAAGCCTTCGGGATTGTCCGCGTGCAGCCAGTGGGTGCCATCCTGAATGGTCTCAAACACCGCCTTTGGAAACATCTTTTGGATCAGGGCTTCATCTTTCTCCCGGATGTAATCGGATTTCTCGCCCCGTAAAAAAAGGGTGGGTTTGTCATAGCTGCCCGAGGGCCTGATTGCGCGAAACACTTCGTGCAGGTTGTCGCGGATCACTTCAAGATTTAAGCGCCATCCCAGGCTGCTGCGGTCTTTCCAATACAGGTTCTTGAGCAGGAATTGCCTGAGACGGTAGGAGGGGACTTTATCTTCGAGGGTGTTGGCCACTTCAACCCTGCTTGTGTATTTCGACAGGTCGAGGCCGAGCATGATGTCGATCAGGTATTGGTGCTGGTCATTGCCGGTGCGTTCGGCAGGACTGATGTCGGCAACAATCAGGCGATCGATTCGTTCGGGGTAGTCGAAGGCAAACTGCATCACGGTTTTCCCGCCCATGGAGTGGCCAAGCAGGTGGGCTTTATCCAGGTCGTGCGCATCCAGAAACTCAAGCAGGTCGTCGCTCATGGCTTCATAGCTGAATACAGGGCTGTGCCCCGAACGGCCGTGGTTTCGCTGATCGACAATAAACACACGGTATTCCTTTCCCAATTCAGATGCAATGGAAATAAAATTGTCCGACATGCCAAACAGGCCGTGGAGGATGACCAGGGGCTTTCCTGAGCCCATTTCCTTGTGGTGGAGGTTCATGGATGATTTCTTTTTTGAGGTTTTTTGTATCCCCCAAAGGGTATTTCTTTTTACGGGGATGATTGCCACAGACTCCTGATTCCCGTCTTCCCTTCTCTGAACTGTCCTGCTGTTTAAAAGGGGATTTCTGCGCCTTGGCCTTTAAGGCCAAAATGCCTGCGCAGGCCATAAACCATTGCATAGGCGAAGGGCGTATCGAGCAGGGCAAAGATCACTTTGAACAGAAATCCGTTGACGATCAGGGGCACATACAGGGACCATTCGATGACCCCAAAGATACAAAGCAATGATATAATTGTGAAGGTGTCGACAAACTGGCTAGCAAAGGTTGAAAAGTTGTTTCGCAACCAGAGGTGTTTTCCCTTGGTTACCCTTTTCCAGAAATGAAAGATCTGGACATCGAGGAACTGTGCAAGCAGGTATGCAGCCAGGGAAGCGGCCACGGCGATGTAAGTATAGCTGAAGGCCTTGCTGTACTCTTCATTACTCAGGGGCGACCATTCGGTGGCCCTGGCCTGAGAGGTTATGATGATGATAATCAGGGCAAAGGCGCTGGCAAACACCCCTGCCACCACCACCCTGTGGGCCCTGCGTTGCCCGAAGACTTCAGAGATGACGTCGGTGATCAGGAAGGTGACAGGATAGGCGATGATGCCTACGCTCAACTGGAACTCATACAAACCAAAGGGGTTCCAGGTGAAGAATTTCTGGAAGATCAGGTTGCTGGTGACCAGGGAGGTTATGAAAAGCCCTGAAAGGATCAGGTACAATACTTCGGCCTGTTCGCGCTGGCGGGTGGTCATGGGTTGCTTGCTTGTAAATAAATAACTTAACAAGCATTCCGTCAAATTGTTGAAACGCGAACCCCCTGGAGAAAGATTTAGCGGTAAGCTCTTTGCTGTTCAATAAAACCATTACAGCTCAAGCTGTCGGAGGTAGAGCTGAATGGTGTTTTCCAGGCCAAAATAAAGGGCATCGGAGATGAGTGCGTGGCCGATGGAGACCTCGAGCAGATGCGGGATGTGCTGTGCAAAGTATTTGAGGTTTTCGAGGCTCAGGTCGTGTCCTGCATTGATGCCCAGCCCTGCCTTATGGGCGGCCTGGGCTGCCTTGATGAAGGCTGCGACGGCTGCTTCAGGGTCCTGTGGGTATTGGGCAGCAAAGGGCTCGGTGTACAGCTCCACACGATCGGTTCCGCTGTCGGCGGCTCTGTAGATCATCTCCTCGTCGGTTTCGATGAAGATGGAGGTGCGCACTCCATAGCTTTTGATCTCGGCGATCACCTCTTTCAGGAAGTCTGCGTGCCTGATGGTGTTCCATCCTGCATTGGAGGTCAGGGCGTTGGGCGGATCGGGCACCAGGGTGGCCTGTGCGGGCCTGATCTCGGCGATCAGTTCCAGGAACTTCCTGGAGGGGTAGCCTTCGATGTTAAATTCGGTGGTGACCACAGGTTTCAGCTCGTAAACATCGCGGTAGCGGATGTGGCGCTCGTCGGGACGGGGGTGTACGGTGATGCCTTGGGCACCATAACGTTCGCAGTCGATGGCGGCCTTTACCAGGTCGGGGACATGGCCTCCGCGTGCATTGCGCAGGGTGGCAATTTTGTTGATGTTAACGCTTAATCGGGTCATGATAAAAAATTTAAACCGCAAGGGCGCCACGGTAGCTGTGGTTGCTGCCCGGAGCCATTGCGGCTGTGAATCAGGTATGTTAGGTTTTCCTGGAGCGGAAAACGGGACTCGAACCCGCGACCCTCAGCTTGGGAAGCTGATGCTCTACCAACTGAGCTATTCCCGCTGATTGCTGCCCAAATTGACTTCCTTGCCTTTGAGCATTCCAAAATTAATACAAAACCTTTAAAAAAATGCGTTATTGACATATTGAATAAGGAATTTTTTACGCGGTGTTAATTTTTCATTCCTTTTAACGGAAAGAAAAATATTATTTACCTTCACAACCAATTAAACGATATGATGCTTGCCAAAGATATGCTAAGCGATGTGGTTATTCCACTTAAGACGTCAGATGAGGCGGCAAGTGCCCTCGCCTGGATGGATGAGTTGCGGATAGCCCATATGCCCATAGTGAACAACGAGAAATTTCTCGGTTTGATATCGGAAGCGGATATCATGAATATGAACGCCCTCGACGAGCCCCTGGGCAACCACAGACTTTCGCTCACACGGCCTTATGTGTTTTACCATCAGCCTTTTTATGATGTGATCCGCCTGGTGGCCTCACAGAAGCTGAGCCTGGTGCCTGTGCTCGATGCCAAGGAGAACTACCTGGGCTGCATTACCCTTGGCAGGATCGTGGAGGAAATGGCCAACATCTCCTCGGTGCAGCAACCCGGGGGCATCATCGTTATGGAAGTGAATGACCACGACTACTCCCTTTCGGAGATCTCGCGTATCGTAGAAAGCAACGACGCCAAAGTGCTGAGCAGTTATATCAACTCTTTTCCTGACAGCACCCGCCTTGAAGTGACCATTAAGGTCAATAAGATTGACCTGTCGTCTATATTGCAGACCTTTCACCGATATAATTATAACATCCTGGCCTCTTTTTCGGAAGAGAGCAAATTTGATGAGTTATTGAATGATCGTTTCGAGTCGCTGATGAATTACCTGAACATTTAAGCCCTCAGGTCCCTATGTTAGTTCTTCGCCGCTATCATTTCTTCCTCTTTATTCTTCTTTTTCTGGGCTGCGTAGCAGAGCTTTCCGCTCAGTCGAGGGCCGATTCGGTGCTTGTGCGTTTAAAATCGCAAGCCCTCTTTCCTTTGTTCGAGGACGGCACCTCGCCCTGGGTGATGGTGAAGGATATTGAGATGGAAGGCAATAAAATAACCCGTTACGGGATTATCACCCGAGAAATGGTGTTTGGAGAAGGGGATTCGCTTTCGCTTAATGAGCTGCTGCACCGTATGGAGGAAAGCCGTGAAAACCTCCTCAACACCTCCCTTTTCAACTTTGTTGAAATGGACCTGGATCTGACGGCTTTTCCAGCCGTCAAAGTAAAGGTCCTGTTGGTTGAACGCTGGTACCTGTGGCCTTTCCCGATCCTTGAGCTTGGCGACCGTAACATCAATGAGTGGCTTGGCAATCCCGGCCTGTCGCGCATGAACTACGGGATGTACCTGGTGTGGGACAACTTCAGAGGGCGCCGTGAGAGAATTAAACTGCTCCTGAAAACGGGCTACCGGCATTTATACACCCTCAGTTATTCAAAGCCATATTTCAATGCCGCAAAAACCCTTGGCTGGGGAATGGAGGCAGGCATCTCGCAAAGCCGTGAGCTGGCTTATATGACCCTGAAAAACCGTCAGCAGTTTCTGAAGCTTGCCGATGATTTTGCATACCGCAACAGATATATCCAGCTTGGATTAGATTATCGCCCTGCCATCAGGAATACCCATTCCTTCAGGTTGGGATACAATGCATGGGCATTTGCCGACACCCTGCTCAGCCTAAACCCGCGTTTTAGCCCCGAAGGTGCCCCGGAAACCAGTTTCCTGAGCCTCTCCTGGGAGTTTAAAAACGATTTCAGGGATTTAAGAGCCTATCCCCTGAAAGGGCATTATTTTGATTTCAGGATTTCGCGCTTTGGGTTTGGACTGCTTAAAAATGAGGAAATGGATTTGACCACATTCCAGACTTCCTACAGGAAGTTCTGGGAGATGAGCCCCCGCTGGTATTTTGCGGCAGGGGCCAATGCCAAGCTCAGCCAGGGCGTCACCGACGTGTATTTCAACCAGCAGGGCCTGGGGTTTATGGGCGATCTTGTCAGGGGATATGAAAATTATGTGATTGACGGGCAGCATTTCCTGGTAATGAAGTCAAACCTGAAATTTGCCCTGGTCCCACAGCGAACCGGACGCATAGGCTTCATTCCCTGGGAGCATTTCGGCATTATTCATTATGCCTTTTACCTGAATGCCTTTGCTGACCTGGGATATGTTGCCGACAAGCACTTCCGTGACGGGAACTTCCTGAACAACACCTGGCTGGGCGGAACCGGCATTGGGCTTGATTTCGTGACTTATTACGACAAGGTGTTCCGCACGGAATTTTCAGTAAACAGGCAGGGTGAAGCAGGCTTCTTTTTCCACGTGATCGCTCCCATATGAGCCTGAACCCCTTAAAGTCAAAAACCGGCAGGCGAGTTCCTTTACAAAAGGAAAAAAACATTTATCTTTAAGCCTTTTTTAAGGCAATCGCGCAACGGATCAGCGTCAAGAAGAATGATACCCTCCAATGGCCTGCCTTCCCGCGCTCCAGCTTGATCTTTTGACCCTTTTTACCAATTGAACGCTTTTCAATACTCCTTTTCATGAACAAGCACCCACGATTAAGTTTCTGGCAAATCTGGAACATGAGTTTCGGATTCCTGGGCATACAATTTGGGTTTGCCCTTCAGAATGCCAACGTAAGCCGTATTTTTGAGACCCTTGGAGCCGACATTGGTAGCATCCCGATTCTTTGGATCGCTGCCCCTGTAACGGGCTTGATCATCCAGCCCATCATCGGCCACATGAGCGACAACACCTGGAACCGTTTGGGCCGCCGAAGGCCGTTTTTCCTGGTAGGGGCCATCCTGGCTTCCCTTGCCCTGTTGATCATGCCCAACAGCCCCATGTTGTGGGTGGCTGCGGGGATGCTTTGGATCATGGATGCCTCCATCAATATTTCCATGGAGCCTTTCCGGGCCTTTGTGGGCGATATGCTCCCTGCCGAGCAGCGTACCAAAGGCTTCGCCATGCAAAGTTTCTTCATCGGGGTGGGTGCCGTAGTGGCCAGCGCCTTGCCTTACATCCTCACCAACTGGCTCAACGTGCCCAATGTGGCCCCTGAAGGCCAGATTCCCCTTTCGGTGAAATACTCCTTCTACATCGGAGCTGCTGCCTTTTTCATTGCCGTCATGTGGACCGTGCTGACCACCAAGGAGTACAGCCCCGAACAACTGGCCAGCTTTGAAGCAGCCAAAACCGATGAGGAAAGGCTGAAACAACACGAACGCGACAAACTCCTGCCCGCCGAACGCTTCCTGAAAAGCGCCCCGTTCTGGATCATCCTGGGTTTATTGCTTTCCGTTTTGGTTTATGTGTTCAAACTGGAAGCCGAGCTTTATATCCTTACCGTGGGCATCACCCTCTTCGGACTGGTACAGTTGATCACAGGGCGGATGATAAGCGCGGGGAAAAGTGACAACGGCTTTGTGGTGGTTATCAACGACTTGTTCCGCATGCCTAAAACCATGGGGCAGCTTGCTGTGGTTCAGTTCTTTTCGTGGTTTGCCCTTTTTTCGCTTTGGATCTACACTACCGCTGCAGTTACCTCCCACGTTTACGGTACCAACGACCCCACCACCGAGCTTTACAACAAAGGTGCCGACTGGGTGGGGATCATGTTTGCCGTTTACAATGGATTTGCGGCCGTGGTGGCCTTCCTGCTGCCCGTTCTGGCGCGGTGGACAAACCGCAGGGTCACCCATAGCATCTCCCTCATTTTTGGCGCCATAGGGCTGATCTCCATTTACTTTGTTAAAGACCCCAATATGCTTATCCTGTCTATGCTGGGGGTTGGCCTTGCCTGGTCAAGCATCCTTTCGATGCCTTACGCCATCCTGACGGGATCGTTGCCTGCACACAAAATGGGAACCTATATGGGGATTTTCAACTTCTTCATTGTCATCCCACAAATCCTGGCGGCCACCATACTGGGCTTTTTTGTTACAAAAATTGCAGGAGGACATGCCATCTGGGCCCTTGTCCTGGGCGGGGTATCCTTCTTCATTGCTGCCATTGTCGTGCTGTTCGTTCAGGATGAAGACGAAAAAATCATTAAACAACAAGAATCCAAGTAAATCCTTTCAGACCTATGAAAAACGAACGTTCAAGCGGAATCCTGCTTCATATCACCTCACTGCCCGGCCCTTATGGCATTGGAACCATGGGCAGGGAAGCCTTCGCCTTTGTAGACTTCCTGGTTGCCTCAGGACAAAAGATATGGCAAATCCTGCCCCTGGGACATACCGGCTACGGCGACTCACCCTATCAGTGCTTTTCGGCCTTTGCTGGAAACCCCCTGCTGATAGACCTGGATAAGCTGATGGGTGAAGATCTGCTGGAAGATAAAGACCTCCCGCATGATCAATCCTTTAATCAGGATGTCGTCGATTTCGGCCAGGTGTTTACCTACAAATACTCCCTCCTGCGAAAGGCCTACGAACGCTTTAAGGTCAATAACCACATCGTCAGGCAAATGCAGTTCGAAAACTTTTCCAGGAAAACAGGGTTCTGGCTGGAAGATTACGCTTTTTTCATGGCCCTGAAGAATCACTTCGGCGGTAAGGCTTGGTCGGAATGGGAAATGCAGGTGAAGACCCGCGACCCTGAAACCTTAGACCGGTACCGCCAACACCTGGCTGATGACATCGGATTTTACCGCTTCCTGCAATTTTTGTTTTACCGTCAGTGGCAGGAGTTGAAAGCCTATGCCAACCTCAACGACATAAAGATCATTGGCGACATCCCCCTTTATGTTGCCGCCGACAGCGCCGACGCCTGGTCCAATCCCCGAATCTTTAATTTTAATGAGGAGCTGGACCCTGTGACCGTTGCAGGGGTGCCACCCGATTATTTCAGCGCCACAGGACAGTTGTGGGGCAACCCCATTTATAAATGGGAGGTGCTCGAAGAAGACGGGTTCTCGTGGTGGATTGAAAGGGTGAAAGCCAACCTGGTGCTCTACGATATCATCCGCATCGACCATTTCCGCGGACTGGCTGCCTACTGGGCCGTGCCTTTCGGGGAAGAGACCGCTATCCTGGGCGAGTGGATCAAGGCCCCGGGACAGGAATTGCTCGAAGCACTCTATGACGCCCTGGGCGACCTCCCCATCATTGCCGAGGACCTTGGGGTGATCACCCCCGATGTGGTGGAGCTGCGCGATAACTTTGATCTGCCCGGGATGAAGATCCTGCAGTTTGCCTTCGATTCAGGGGAGGAGAATGACTTCATGCCCCATACCTATATCAAAAACTGCGTGGTATATACCGGAACCCACGACAACGACACTACCCTCGGGCAGTTTAAGTCGTTGCGCGAATCCGACCGCCTGTTTATGAAGGATTACTTCGGGGTGGACGAGCGTGACCCTGCCTGGTCTTTTGTAAAACTTGCCTGGAGTACCGTGGCCAACGTGGCCATTGCCCCCCTGCAGGACTTGCTGAGGCTCGATACCGAAGCCAGAATGAACTTCCCGGGGAAACCCTCAGGATACTGGAAATGGCGCTTCCGCAAGGAGATGCTCAAGCCTTCGCATGCAGAGGAGTTGCTCAGAATCACACGTCTCTACGGCCGCCGATAAACGACCTTGTTTTTCCTGGAACTTAAAAAAGGAGCAGATATGAAACAAGTAGAAATAGTTAAGAAGGCCCGCCAGCGCCTTGAGCATTGGGAGGAAAAAGATCACATCCTGGTGGGTTTCGATGGCTTTGTGGATGAGATTATCCATGTGGTGGACAAACGCAAAAACCCCTCCGAATACCAACGTATAAAGGATATCAAGGCCTTTTCCGAACGAATTGCCTCCGTTGCGGGCCTGAGCGCAAACATTGAACTGGTGCCTACCCTGACCAAGCTTGGCGGCAATGGCCCCATTATGGCCAATGCCCTGATTGCCCAGGGGCAGGAGGTGACTTATATCGGCGCCCTGGGGAAACACTTCATTCACCCCGTGTTCCGTTCGTTTGCCGACAGCTGCAAGGGGGTGGTGTCCCTTACTGAGCCAGGCTATACCGATGCCCTGGAGTTCTTCGATGGGAAGATCATGCTTGGCAAAATGAATAACCTCGTCGAGGTGAGCTTCGAGCGCCTGCTCGAAAAGATGCCTGAACCTGAAATCGCTGCATTGCTCAGCGAGGTGCATATGGTGGCCTTCACCAACTGGACCATGCTCTCGAACCTCAACACCATCCTGGAGGCCTTTGGGCGTTTGATGAAAAAACTAAACAAAAAACCCAGGGTGTTCATTGACCTGGCCGATCCCAAAAAACGTACCACCGAAGACATCCGCCAGGTCCTGAAGATCATCTCCAACCTGCCCTGTGAGACCGTCCTGAGCATGAATATGAGCGAATCGACAATCATCAGCCTGGTTTTGGGCATCAAGGAAGAGGAAATCCTCTCGCGTGCCGTTCAGATCAGAACCCAGCTGAACATTGAAGGCATCGTAATACACCCTGTGAATGGGGCGGCTGTGGCAATGCATGATGAAAGCATCTGGATTGAGGGGCCATATACGCCAAAACCAAAACTGACAACCGGCGCAGGCGATAATTTCAATGCAGGATTTTGCAACGCCTGGCTGGGTGGCTTTACACCTTCTGAGTGCCTCGCCCTTGGGGTTTCTACCTCGGGGTTTTATGTAAGAAACGGAAAGTCTCCCTCAAGGAGTGAATTGCTTAATTTCATGAAAAATTGGACAGACGCTGACTGCGGTCCGATATAAACCCTTTTTGTCTTATGTCTAGTGTCCGCTTGCGTACAGTCGTATTCGCAAGCGGACATTTTTTTTGTCTGCTTTTTTCAAAAATAGTATTATGAGCTTTGTAAGATGTTGATATATAAATTTTTATAAAGTTTGGCACGAGATTGGCTAATGCAATGCCGAAAACAAACAAAAAGCAAACGCCAAAAATCAAACAAAATGAAAACTAAACTTATAATCTCCGCAGCTTTGATTTTCTCCGCTTCTTTCATGGCCAATGCCAGTGCCCCCAAAAGAATGCTGACCGTTTACGATCACCTGGGCCGTAAGCTCTCGATGCCTGTTAAGGTGGAAGAAGCAACCGACACCTTCCCCTTCGACTCACAGACTGAATTCAGAAACTACCGCGCCAATGAAGTGAATCGCATTTTCGACCTTTCAAAAATTACCAAGCCCGAAGCGGAAGACACCGACATCCCCTTTGACCTGGAAGGTATTTTCAAGCAAGCCACCAAATAAAACATTAAAGAGAAACAACCCGAAAACAAGTAACCACCATCACTCTTCCCTCACGTTCTCTTTCATTGTTTTGGTTTCAGGTCCCTGCTTCGGCCGGGACCTTTTTTCTTTGCCCCGGGATGGCGCTTTCCACACAAAAGTGATACCTTTACAGGGCTGAACAACCCTCAACCCAAAGGCCTTGCGTTATCTTTATGCCCCGCCCCATTGCCTGAAATTCCTGACCGGGAAAACCCTTTGCTGGCAGATTCCCACCAGGGAGAAGAAGATCTTTCTGACCTTTGACGATGGGCCAACTCCGGGGGTTACGGAGCAGGTCCTGGAAATCCTTCAACAATTCCAGGCCAGGGCTACTTTTTTTGTCCTCGGAAAGAACGCCCGTGAAAACCCCGGATTGATTGAAAATATCCTGAGCCATGGCCATGCCATTGGCAGCCACGGATGGGATCACCTGAACGGTTGGAAGACCCCTCTGAAAACCTACCTTGCAAATGCCGAAAGCTTCCCCCTGCCTTTGGAAATGCCCTTGTACCGCCCCCCCTACGGGCGCATCACCCCTGCACAGGCATGGCAAATGAAAAAAC
This sequence comes from Bacteroidales bacterium, assembly GCA_012521995.1. Classification (GTDB taxonomy): domain Bacteria; phylum Bacteroidota; class Bacteroidia; order Bacteroidales; family UBA7960; genus UBA7960. The sequence goes on from JAAYLH010000047.1 coordinate 10,565, forward strand.
GCGGTTACACGATTGTCATGTGGTCCGTGCTGAGCCGGGATTATGAGCCCCGCCTCAACCGGCAGAAAGCCTTTCAGCAAATCATTTCCCTGACGCGTGATGGCAGCATCCTCCTGTTTCACGACTCCCTCAAGGCGGCATCCAATTGCCTGGCAATCCTGCCTGAGCTCATGGGGCATTTTTCAGCAAAGGGATTTTCTTTTGAATCCTTAAGCCTGGCCCCGGCATTCCTTGCTTCTGGTCAGCAAAATAATGATATTTTTGTACCACCGAAACGTTCCTGAGGAACCCTTATTTGACTTTATGCCAGAGAAAAAACATAATTGGGGAATGTTGCTGCGCTATTCCCTCGCGGCACTGACAGGCCTTTTCTTTTTCGCCTGTGCCAATATTGTCAGCCCCGAAGGGGGCCCCCGCGATGAAACCCCGCCAAGGGTGATTCGCAGCACCCCCGAAAATTTTTCCCCCAATTATGATGGGGGTGAGATCCGCATCTATTTTGATGAATTCGTCCAGCTTAAGGATATCCAGCAGCAACTGCTGGTCTCCCCACCTTTGGAGAATCAGCCGGAGGTGAAAATCAAGGGACGCTCGGTGATCCTGGAACTCAAGGATACCCTGAGGCCGAACACAACCTATAACTTTTTCTTTGGCGATGCCATTTCCGATATCACCGAGAGCAATCCCATCCCTAATTTTCAGTTTGTGGTTTCCACGGGGCCATTTGTCGACTCCCTATCCCTCAGGGGCCAGGTGACCGACGCCTTCACTCTTGAACCCGCTTCGGGCATTTACGTTATGATGTACAACAACCTGAGCGACTCCGTGCCTTATCTTGAACGGCCCGTTTACCTCTCCAAAACCAACAAGGAGGGCTTGTTTGAGATTACGAATTTGCGCGAAGGGCAGTACAAGTTGTTTGCCCTGGATGATTTGAACGCCAACTTCCTGTTTGACCTCCCCAATGAACGGATTGCTTTTCTCGACAGCCTGGTTACTCCTCTATATGTTGAGCCCCCTGCCGAGCCTGATACAACCGGTGTGGATGGTGATCCTTCCCTGCCTGTAAATGGCCTGGGAGGCGATACCCCTCCCGCAGGCAGGCAGCCCGAAGTGCTGATCACTCCCGGGATGGAAACCGCCCCGGGAGATAGCCTGGCCGAAATGGAGACCGTTGCGGGATACCGCCTCCGCATGTTCCGGGAGGCCGATACCCTGCAAAGGGTCGTCTCGTCGGCCGTCCCGAGAAATGGCCTGGTGAACCTGGTGTTCCGCGTACCCTTTAAGGAAATTACCTTTCGCGATCTCAGCAATAGTCTGCCCCAGCCATGGCATATCCCCGAGCTTTCAAGCAAACGCGACACCCTCTCACTCTGGATGCTGCCCCCAACCCCCGACTCCCTTTGGATTGAAGTGGCTGACGGAGGGGTTGTCACCGATACCCTTAAGATCTCCGCAAAACCCCGAGAGCAAAGAGGCAGAGGCGCTGTTGCCGAAACAAGTCCTACCCTTTCAATGAAACTTAACGCCGCCAGGACAGCTCCCTTGCCGTTTTTTAAAAAGCTGAGTTTCACCGCTTCTGCGCCCCTCGAAGAATTCAAGCCCGAACACATGACCCTGATGACCGCCGACTCACTGCTCGTGGATTTCTCGATGGATTTCACCGATGATGTGCGAAGAAAGATTAGTCTTTCTGACACCCTTGGACAGGGCGCCGGCTTCCTGCTCGAGATCCTCCCCGGCGCCTTTACCGATATTTACGGGGTCACCAACGACACCATTAAAGCGGCCTTCTCTACCTCAAAACCTGAAGACTATGGCATGGTGATCCTCAACCTGGAAATCGGCGAAGGCAATGGCCCCTTTATCCTGCAACTGATCGATAAGGATTCAAAAACCCTGGAAGAAACCATCATCGAAGGTTCTGGCGTTTATGTCTTCCGTAACCTCCTCCCCGCAAATTATGGCTTCAGGATCATCCACGACCTGAACCAAAACGGATACTGGGACACCGGAAATTACCTTCAGAAAATCCAGCCTGAACCTGTATATTTATACCGGGGCATGTTACAAACAAGACAAAACTGGGAGTCCGAGGTTAATTGGAATGTGAATCTCTGAACAACTCCCCTTAATATTTTTACTTCTTATATAAAGCAAAATTAAGCTCGTGTGTAGTGTGGCTCTATACATCTAATTTTTCTTTTTTCTGATATTTGGGTTCGGTAAAAACCTTTTTAAAGCATATCTTTGCGCCAAGTTTTAACCTAACATTTTCGTTATGAACCTCTCCCATATTGAACACATCGGCATTGCAGTAAAAAACCTGGAAGAATCCATTCTGTTTTATGAAGGAGTTCTGGGTTTGAAATGTTATGCCATCGAAGAAGTCAAGGATCAAAGGGTAAAAACAGCCTTCTTCATGGTGGGTCAAACCAAGATCGAACTCCTTGAATCTACTGATCCTGAAGGACCAATTGGAAAATTCATCGAGAAAAGAGGCGAAGGGGTGCATCACCTGGCTTTTGCTGCCCAGGGCATTGAGGGCGCCCTCGGAGAGCTTCAGGACAAGGGCGTCCTGCTTATTGACAAAACCCCCCGTAAAGGCGCTGAGGGCCTCGACATTGCCTTCCTCCATCCCAAATCAACCCACGGCGTGCTGATGGAATTGTGCGAAAACAAGAACAAGTCTTAATCCTATAAATTTCTTTTTGTATGTCTTTCGAAAATAAGATCAAGGAACTTCTTGAAAAAAGGGAGTTGGCCAAACTGGGTGGCGGGCAAAAACGCATTGATGCCCAGCATCAGAAAGGCAAACTGACGGCTCGCGAACGAATTGACCTCCTGCTTGACGAGGGCAGTTTTGAAGAGTTCGATATGTTTGTCACCCACCGTTGCCACGACTTCGGCCTCGAAAATCAACAGTATTTTTCTGATGGAGTTATCACCGGCTATGGCACCATCGATGGTCGCCTGGTGTATGTCTTCGCCCAGGACTTTACCGTCTTTGGCGGGTCCCTGTCCCTAGCCTATGCCGACAAGATCTGCAAGGTAATGGACAAAGCCCTGAAAATGGGCGCTCCCGTGATTGGCCTCAACGACAGCGGCGGGGCACGCATCCAGGAAGGCGTCAATAGCCTCGCTGGATATGCCGAGATCTTCCAGCGCAACATCATGGCCTCAGGCGTAGTACCCCAAATAAGCGGTATTTTTGGCCCTTGCGCCGGTGGTGCCGTTTATTCGCCTGCACTGACCGACTTCACCATCATGACCAAGGAGAACAGCTATATGTTCGTGACCGGCCCCAAGGTAGTGAAAACCGTTACCGGTGAAGTGGTTACAGAACAGGAACTGGGCGGGGCTATGACCCACGGCACCAAGTCGGGCGTAACCCACTTCATTGCCGACGACGAACAGGAAGGGATCCTGCTGATTCGCAAACTGCTCAGCTACCTGCCACAGAACAACCTTGAAGACCCGCCCATTGCAACTTGCGATGACCCCATCGACCGCCTGGAAGACGAACTCAATACAATCATCCCCGAAAACCCCAATAAGCCTTATAACGTTAAGGACGTGATCTACGCAATCGTGGATTACAATGAGTTTTTGGAAGTACAGCGCAACTATGCCCCCAACATCGTGACAGGCTTTGCCCGATTCAACGGCATGTCGGTGGGTATTGTGGCCAACCAGCCTAACTACCTGGCAGGGGTGCTCGACATCAACGCCTCCCGTAAGGCTGCGCGCTTTGTCCGCTTCTGCGACGCCTTCAACGTGCCTTTGGTAACCCTGGTCGATGTGCCGGGATTCCTGCCCGGCACCACCCAGGAATACGGCGGAATCATTATCCATGGCGCCAAGCTCCTGTTTGCCTTTGGCGAAGCCACCGTGCCCAAAGTGACCATCATCCTGCGCAAAGCCTATGGCGGAGCCTATTGTGTGATGAGTTCAAAACACCTGCGCGGCGACATCAACTACGCTTGGCCTATGGCCGAAATCGCCGTGATGGGCCCTAAAGGCGCTATCGAAGTCTTGCGCAGCAAGGAAATCAAAGCCCTCGAAACCGATGAGGAAAAGACCCAATTTGTGGTAGATCAGGAAAAGGAATACCTGGACAAATTTGCCACCCCTTACCATGCGGCTAAGTTTGGCTATATCGACGATGTGATCGAACCACGCAATACCCGTTTCAGGATTATCAGGGCCCTGCAGTCTCTGGCCACCAAAAAGGATCATAACCCGCCCAAAAAGCACTCAAACCTGCCTTTGTAATGATGATGTCTGTAATAAATCTCATTTCTCCCGTTTTGCTGGCGGCCCAGCCATCCGCAATTGCCGCCACCGAAGTCCTCGACGATGTCGACAAGTTTGTCCAGGCAGATCCCTATGGGCTGATTATGACCCTCCTGGGCCTGACAATCGTTTTTGGATCCCTGGTGCTTATTTACTTCGTCTTTTCTCAAACACGTGTGCTTTTCACTCCCTCTTTTAAGCAAAAGATGAGGAGTCTGGTTCGCCCGGGAAAAGCCGAAGAAGAAAATGCAAAAGTGCCGCAGGCCAAATCTGAAGAACTTTCGGGTGAGGTCAATGCCGCCATTGCCGCAGCCATTCACCTGTACCGATCTGAACTCCACGATTTTGAGGATACCGTCCTGACCATCAAAAAAGTGTCGCGGACGTATTCTCCCTGGAGCTCCAAAATTTACGGCCTGCGTAACCCGCTGCACAATTGATTTTTATTTGCTTGTTATTTAGTTCGTTTTTCCTTAACCCGACAAATAATTCCAGATGAAGAAATATAAATTCACCATACATGGCAATGTGTATGAGGTAAACATCCTCAACGTGGAAGACAATGTCATTGACCTGGAAGTCAATGGCTCGTCCTACCAGGTGGAGGTCGATAAAACCATCCAGCCCGTAAAAACGCCCAAGCTGGTGCGTCAGCGCGTTGTTCCTGATACCGAATCCACTCCCTCTGTGGGAACAGGTGCAAAAAGCCCCGCGGCTGCATCCGGAACCATCAAATCGCCCTTGCCCGGCACCATCCTCAGCATCCTCTGTAAAGTGGGGGATAGCGTTAAGGTGGGTCAGAAGCTGATGATTTTGGAAGCCATGAAAATGGAAAACAACATTGATTCCGACAAGCAGGGGACCATTGTTGCCATTAAGGTCAACCCCGGACAATCCGTTATGGAAGGCGATGTATTGATTGAAATTGGAGCATAGTTATGGACAGCGGAGTTTTTGATTTTATTCTCAGTCAATTCAAGGAGTTTTTGGGTTATACGGCCTTTGCCCACTTTACCCCCGGGCACCTGGTCATGATCATCGTTGGCATCATTTTTATCACCCTTGCCATCACCAAAAACTACGAACCCCTCTTGCTGATCCCCATTGGGTTCGGTATCCTGCTCGGGAACATCCCCTTTGCCGAAAATACGGGTTTGCAAATTGGCCTCTACGAAGAGGGCAGTGTGCTCAATTATTTGTATTTCGGGGTGATGAAAGGGGTCTACCCGCCCCTCATCTTCCTGGGTATCGGTGCCATGACCGACTTCTCTTCCCTGCTGTCACAGCCCCGTTTGGTGCTCCTGGGGGCTGCCGCACAATTGGGTATCTTCGCCGCTTACTCTTCCTCGCTTTTGCTCGGGTTTTCCCCCGAACAGGCGGGTGCCATCGGCATCATCGGAGGCGCTGACGGCCCAACTGCTATTTTCCTTTCGTCAAAACTGGCACCGGAATTCATGGGCCCAATCGCCATTGCCGCCTATTCGTATATGGCGCTGGTGCCCGTTATCCAGCCGCCCATCATGAGGCTGCTGACAACAAAAAAGGAACGCCTCATCCGCATGAAACCTCCAAGGGCGGTGCCCAAGCAGGAGAAAATTGTCTTCCCCATCGTGGGGGTCCTGCTCACTACCTTTATCATGCCCACTGCACTGCCCCTGCTGGGGATGCTGTTCTTTGGAAACCTGCTGAAGGAAAGCGGGGTCACCAACCGTCTGGCTGAGACCGCACGCACATCGCTGATCGACATCATCACCATATTCCTTGGCCTGACCGTGGGCGCTTCTACCCAGGCCACTGTTTTTCTAACCAAAGAATCGCTGCTGATCTTCGGGCTGGGTGCCGCATCATTTGTGGTCGCCACTTTCGGAGGTGTGCTTTTTGCCAAGATCATGAACGTCTTCTCGAAAGAAGGCAACAAAGTCAACCCGCTCATCGGGAACGCCGGCGTTTCGGCCGTCCCCGACAGTGCAAGGGTATCACAGCATATCGGCCTTGAATATGACAAGAGCAACCACCTGCTGATGCATGCCATGGCAGCCAACGTGTCGGGTGTCATCGGCAGTGCCATCGCCGCGGGTATCCTGCTCAGCTTCCTGACATAAACCTGCCCATAGCGCAGCTTTTCCTGTAGCTGCCCCTGCGTATTGTGGCTGATTATCAGTCCTGCGCAGGGGCAGTTTCTTTTTTTTCTGCCGCTCAAAAATGCCTTTCCCCGGAGACAGGACCCGGATTTGGAGCTGCATGCTTTTCTGAACACTGGCCGGCCCCTTCAGGGATGGTTTTGCGCCATACTTCAGACGTACTTCAGACGTACTTTAGACGTACCTTAGACGTACCTTAAACGTATGAGCTACGTTTAAAGTACGTGTTAAATACGTCTTAAATTCGTGTTGATTACGTTTTATCTCCAAAGAAAATACGGATCAGGGGAGGCGCTGAATCCCTCTTGTAGGCGAAAATACCCGGCTTGAATTCGGCGGGGAAGGAAAAAAGAAAAAAGGCTGACAGACATTTGCCTGCAGCCTTTTAGCTGTATATAAGAAATTTGGATTTTTTACACCTTGTACAGGCCGTTTTTGATGGCAAAGGTTACCAGCTTGACGCTGCTGTCAACGCCTGCCTTGCGAAACAGGTTGGCCTTGTGTCCGTCGACGGTGCGCTGGCTGATAAACAGTTTGTCGGCAATTTCCTTGATGGTGTATCCTTTGCAGATGAGTTCAAGCACTTCCACTTCGCGGCGGGTCAGTTCTTCGCGCAGTTCGGGCTCGCGGGGTTCTTCCTTGTTGCGGCTTTTTACCAGCGAGGTGGTCAGGGTGGGGATCAACTCATCCGAGAAATAATTCTTGTTGTCGGCCACCAGGGTCAGGGCTTTTTTCAGCTCGTGCTCTTCGGCGGTTTTCAGCAGAAAGCCCTTTACGCCCGCTTCCAGCATGCTCACCAGGTATTCTTCCTCGCCAAACATACTGATGGCCACAATTTTCAGTTCAGGGTCGCGGCGCAGCGCTTCTTTGGTGGCTTCTATGCCATTGAGCACCGGCATTTGAATATCCATGAAAATGATGTCGGGCTTCATTTTTTCAAAGGTGTCCAGAAACTCCTGCCCGTTGACGGCTTCACCACAGATGGTGACTTCGGGCATTTCTCTCAGGAGCATCTTCAGGCCTTTCCTGAAGATGTGGTGGTCTTCCACGATCATTACCTTTAGTTTCTTTTCCATGGTGCTCATTTCTTTTTTTGTCCGAAAAAACAGAATTTCACGGACTGTATTGAAGGAACAAATTTAAAATAAAATCTTAATAATATTTATAGAAAGCTAATTTAAAGGGATCTCCAAATGAAATGAAGCGCCCTTTGCATTGTCTTTAGGGGGTAACAGGCGGCCATTGAGGAGCTGGATCCGGGTAAGGATGTTTTTCAGTCCGTGGCTTCCGGGGTTTCCTGCCAAGCCTTCTGCAAAATCAAAACCCTTGCCGTCGTCCTTATAGTTCAGTTCCATTTTTTGTTTACCGCCCTTGAGCTCCAGGAAAATGTTTGAAGCCCCGGCATGTTTCAGGGTATTGTTGATCAGTTCGGTGCAGATTCGATAAATGTTGATCTCCTGGTTTTTGGCCAGGCGGTCAATGTTGCGGTTGCCCGCCAGGTGGATGGTCACGGCACCCGAGCGCATCACCGACTGGGAGAAGGTCTCCAGGGCAGGGAACAGGCCATAGTCGTTGAGGGTGCTGGGCATCAGGTTGTTGGCGATTCGTTTGGCTGCCGAAACCGATTCCCCGATATTGGTCTTTATCTCTTCGAGCAGAAACTGGCGTTCTTCTTCTGTCTTGTTGGGTTTCTGAAGCAGGGTGACATAAATTTTGAGGGTGGAAAGGAGGGCGCCAAGCCCATCGTGCACATCCATGGCAAAGCGCTTACGCTCGCGTTCTTCAGTGTCCACAATGGCGTTGCGTACCTCGTGCTCGAGTTCCTTCAGGCGGGTAATGTCGCTGATGGCCAGCACATTGATCTGTTCGTTGCGGTAAATGAAGCGCTGGTGTTTTACCTGGCCCACAAAGCGGCTTTCGTCCTGACGCAGGAATGTCATCTCCCAGGGGCCGTCACTGTCGCCCTGCAGGATTTTCTGCAATTCGTTGATGCCTTCCAGGGGCACCAGCAGGGAGACAGGCCTGAACAACAATTGTTCGGGATCGTGCAGGAACACTTGGAGGCTGGCATCGTTCACTTCGATGATCTTGTCGTTTTTGATGAAGAGCACGGCTTCAAAGGCGGCTTGCGACAAGGCCTTAAACTTTTCTTCGGTTTGTTTGCGTTGATCGATCTCCTCCTTGAGCTGCAGGTTTTGTTCCGAGATGATGTCCGTTGAACGTTTCAGGTCGAGGTGGGTCTTGACCCTTGCTGTGAGTTCCAGTTTGTTGAAGGGCTTGGTAATGTAATCCACAGCGCCTGCCTCGAATCCTTTTACCATTTCCTCTGTGTTGCGCAATGAGGTGATGAATATGACGGGGATGCTGCGTGTTGTGTGATCGGCTTTGAGCTGCCGGCACACTTCCAGGCCATCCATCCCGGGCATCAGGATATCGAGCAGGATCAGGTCGGGGGGCCGCGTTTTTGCAATGGTCAGGGCAGCAGGACCAGAGCTGGCCTCGCTTACCTCATAGGGCTCAGACTTGAGAATTTTCCTGAGCACCAGCAGGCTGTGCAAATCATCATCCACTGCCAGTATTCTGAAGGACGTGCCTCTCTGCATATCAATTTGTCTAAGGTTTAACTAATTGCTTTCAATGGTTTGGTGTAAAATTAAAAAAAATAAACAAAACATTGTTTTTTTGCGCCCAAATTAAAATTTGTCTTAACTTTATGCCAATTATTCTGTCTTTATCTTTGCGGCAACCAGAAAATTTCTTTTATTATCATGAATGTCAGATATAAAGATGCACTGATTTCCTTTCAGGATCGGGGTGCAGGAAATACGGTTGTATTCATTCACGGGTTTACGCAAACTTCCTCTGTCTGGAATTTTTTTGTTGAACAGCTTGTGGACACATACCGGGTGATCACCATCGACCTGCCGGGCCATGGTGAAAGTGAATGTATAGGCGAGGTTCATCCCATGGAGCAAATGGGTGAGGCCATCAAAACGGTGCTCGATCACCTGAAGATTACCCGGGCGGTGATCATTGGTCACTCTATGGGTGGATATGTTGCCCTGGCCATGGCCAGGGTGTATCCCGGCTTGTTCCGCGGACTGGGCTTGTTTCACAGCACTTCGCTGGCCGACAGTGAGGAAGGGCGTATTTCACGCGAAAGGAATATCAAGGTGATCCGGGAAGATCACCAAACCTTCCTGTTTAATTTTATCCCTGAATTGTTTGCCCCCGAAAACCGTGAGCGAATGGCTCCTGAGATCGACGCCCTTGTCAGCGAGGCAAAAAAAATGACCAAAAAGGCGGTTGTTGCAGCCCAGGAGGGAATGAAGACCCGCAGCAGCTCACTGGATGTTTTGATCAATGCCAAATTCCCCGTTATGTTTATCGCTGGGCAAAAGGATTCACGGGTGCCCTTCGAAAACATCTGGGTACAGATGGCCCTTACCGAAGAGGCTCACTCGCTCATTCTCAGGAATGTTGGGCACATGGGCTTCCTGGAAGCCAAACTCCAGACCTGCGACTTCACCCGTGCCTTTATCCATTCCTGCTACAGGCCCAGGTAAAAAAAGAACCCCGGGTCGATGAGCCAGGGTTCTATGCGTATTGATCGGGTTTTCTTTTCCTGGGCTTTACATAAGCCTCTTGTGGTTTATGGGTTTTTTTCCTTTAATCCTTATTATTTTTCAAATACCAGGTATCCCCAGGCATCCAGGCTTAGGGTTTCGTTTCCTTCAAAAGTTTTTACATCGCCGCTGAAGACCTCGGTATAGGTTCCTGCATAATAGTCACCGTTCAAAAGCACCTCAGCCGGCTCATCCGACAGGTTGAGGACGACCATCACCCGGTCGCTGTTTTTCTCCCTCAGGAAAGCAAAAACGGCCTCATCCCTGCTGGTGTTCACTCTTTGGATGTCGCCGCCGGCAGTCCCGTTCCATAAAGCCTGGTTGCGCCCTTTCAGGTAAAGCAGAGTCTGGTAAAAGCCATGGTAATCGTAGTTGCCCCATTCCACCTCATCCTTTTCAAAGAATTCAAGCATCTTCTTTGACCCTGCTTCTTGTCCTGTATAAATCAGGATCATCCCGGGCATGGTTGCCGTCAGCACTGCAAAGGCTTCCTTGCCATCGCCCAGGCGGTCAAACTCGGTACCTGCCCAGGAGTTTTCATCGTGGTTGGTGATGAAGTTCATTTTATAGGCCCCTTTGGGAAAGCGGTCTTCGGGTGTGACTGAAAAGAAGTATTTGTCGAGCACCGTAACATCTGATCTGCCTTGTGCAAGGTGATTCATCAGGCGGTGGAAGCTCCATCCATAGCCCATTTCAAAGGCTTTCTCGTGGAGGTAGGGTTTTTCGGCTTCGGCCAGCATAAATACGGGCTTGATCTTTTCAAGTTCGTTTACGGCTTCATTCCAAAACTCGGTGGGAACCATATCCGCCACATCGCAGCGGAAGCCATCCACCCCGGCTTCTTCAAGCCAGAAGCGCATCTCGCCGATCATGGCCTCCCAGAGGTCTTTGTTGTCGTAATTCAGATCGATAACATCCGACCAGTCGTCAGCAGGGGGCACGAAGTTTCCGTCTTCGTCGCGGGTGTAATACTCGGGATTGGTCTCGGTCCAGGGGTGATCCCAGGCAGTATGGTTGGCCACCCAGTCGAGGATGACGTACATATCACGGGCATGAATTTCCTCCACCAATTGCTTGAAGTCCTCAAGGGTTCCAAACTCAGGGTTGATGCCTGTATAATCCTTAACCGAATAATAGCTTCCAAGGCTTCCCTTGCGGTTTAACTCGCCAATGGGGGTGATGGGCATGAACCATAAGATGTCGACTCCCAGGTCCTGTAAACGATCGAGGTGGGCCTCAAAAGCCCTGAATGTGCCTTCAGGGGTGTATTGCCTGAGGTTGACCTCGTAAATGCTTGCATTTTTGCTCCATTCGGGATGGCTTACCTTGGAAGCAGCGATTTTTACCTGTTCGTCCTTGCCCTTCCTGGGTTTACAGGCGCTCAGCCCTGAAATCAGCCCAAGCACGATAAGGGCTGCAAGAAAATGAAATACTCTTTGCTGTTTATTTTTCATAATAGGTGGTTTTTTCTGTGCATGCCAGATGATCAATCCATGTCAATGCTGCGGTTAAGATAATCGCCGATGTCCATAGGGCGGGGGGTGTATTGTTTGCCGAAGAACTCGGAAGAGATCAGGAAGTCGGCCGTTGAGCGGTTGGAGGCCGTGGGGATGTTATACAGGACGGTGATGCGCAACAGGGCTTTGACGTCCACATCATGGGCCTGCTGCTGCATGGGGTCCCAGAAAAAGATCATCATGTCGATCTTTCCTTCTGCCACCAGGGCGCCCATTTGCTGGTCGCCTCCCAGGGGTCCTGATTTCAGTTTGGTGACGCTAACCCCTTTGGGCAAGTGTCCGTTGTGGGGGTCCCTGAGGGCCTCTTCCACAAAACGTCCTGTAGTCCCTGTGCAGAAGAGTTGGTGACAGGCAAGGGTGTTGCGGTTCCACTGGACCCATTCCAGCAGGTCTTTCTTGCGGTTATCGTGCGCCACCAGGGCAATGCGCTTTCGTTGTTTTTTTAATTTCACGTGTTGAAAGGCTTGGTTACACAATGTGTTTTTATTGCGCGCTTAAGACTTCAAAGCTGTTGGGGGGCAGAATCAGCTTTAGTGTAGTGCCCTCCAAACTGAATTCGTGTCTGAAATGGGCGGTATAGGCCCCTTTTGCCAGGCGTGGGCTAAGGGTAATGGTGATGGTTTTGACCTCGCGGCTCTTATTGAAGACCACTATGCCCGTTTGTTCAAAATAGCTTCGGGCATAAGCATATGCATGCTCTTCGGCCAGCAGGGTCCGGAAGTCACCATAGACAAAAACGGGGTGGGTATTGCGCAGTTTGGCCAGCTTAGCAGTTTTTTCCTTCAGGTCCAGCTCGTGTTCACCAAGGCTTTCAAACTTCATGGGGCGGCGGCTATCGGGATCTCCTGCACCAGGCAGGCCGATCTCATCGCCGTAATAGATCACGGGCACTCCCGGGATGGTCATGATAAAGGCTGTCAGCGAGGCCAGTTTATCGTAGCCTACGGGATCACCCACCTCAACAGTACGGCTCCAGCCTGCTTCCGCCTGGTCTTCATCAAAGCCCAGACCTCCGCCTGCCAGCGAAATAAAACGGGCCATATCGTGGTTGCCCGTGATGTTGCCCATCATGTGAATAAACCCGTATTGGTTAAAGGTTTGGTGCAGGCTGAAATCGAGCATTTTGAAGGAAACTCCGTCTATGGCAAATGCCGAGCGGGCATCAAAATACAGGTTAAAGTCAAACTGCCCGTCGAGCAAACCGCTGCCTACATAGCTGCCGATAAGCTCACGGTTGCCAAAGGTCTCGCCGATCTGAAACAAGCGTTGGTCTTTAGATGCCATATGATCTTCCTTAAGTTTGCGCGTAAGGGCTCGCCAGAATTCCTGGGGGATGTGCTTGGTGGCGTCGTGCCTGAAGCCATCCAGTTTAAACTCTTCGATCCAGAAAAAGGCACTGTCGGTCATGACCTTCAAGACCTCGGGGTTTGAGTAATCGAGGCTGGGAAGGAACTCGTCGAACCAGGTAGTGAGCCGATGTTCGTCCCAGAGCCTAAGGTTCCTTCGCCCATCAGGCAGGTTTAGCTGGGTGGCCCAGTCAGGGTTTTCTTTGATCAGGGGGTTTTCCTGGTGAACATGATTGGAAACAAAGTCGAGCATCACGCTGATGTTGTTGCTGTGGGCGGTTTCTACCATGCGGTGCATGGCTTGGTTGTCGCCAAAGCGATGATCTACCGAGGTCAGCGTAATGGGCCAGTAACCATGATATCCTGTAAACTTCCGGTGGGGGGCAGGGTATTCACGATAGGCCTCGTAAGGGTTCTGTGTGATGGGCGAAAGCCAGATGGTGTTTATGCCAAGGTCTGAAAAATATCCCTCTTCAATTTTTTGGGTGATGCCTTCCAGGTCTCCTCCGTAGAAATTAGCCCTGGGGTCTACCTCGGGGTCCTCAATGGGATCATCATTGGCTGGATTGCCATTGTTGAAGCGGTCAACCATCATAAAGTACAGGATAGTCTTCTCCTTGTCCTGGCGGGTCAGGATATTGGCGTCCGTTACGGGCACACCGTATTGCAGGGGGATTAGCAGGTCGTTGGAAGGGCCGTGCTGGTTATAGCCTCTGATGCGCAGAAAACTCCTTTCTTTCGCGGAAGCGTCACCGGGAATATACACGTGGAGATGATCTCCGTGCCGTGATACATGCTGGACAGGTAAGCGGAAGTTCTCCCAGAAAACAAAGACTTCATCGGGCTGGTTGCTGACCTCTAGAGTCAGGTCGAAGTTGACAAAGGACTCAGGGGAGAAGTGGGGGGTAAGGCTGCGGTCAAAGCCGGGTATGCTGAGCACAGAGTTGAACCCCCCGGAATTATTGTCGATCTGAACAGGATTGGTGGGATCGGTCATGTCGCGGCCGTTGACCACCAGCAGATAGTGGTAGGAGCCCGGGTTCAGGTCCATTCTGACCTGCCATTTTCCGTCCATCATGTGCAAGGGCAGCTCCATCCAGCTGGTCATATCTCCCCGAATGCTCACCGAGGGATATCGCTTGTCTTCGGGATCAAAAACAAACTGGTAAGGTTGTTTTTGACTGCGTTCTACAAAGAAGCTGTAGGCATGCTCGCCCAGCCATACCTTCATTTCAGAAATTAAGGGAATCCGGGTGTCCTTCAACAGGATGTCTACATACTGTTTGTCGGCCGAAAGCTCAAACCAGAGCCCTTTAACTCCCGTCACCGAATCTATGCCCTGCATTGAGTCATTCAGGAAGTAATCCTGCAGAAAAACCCTGGTGGTATCTCCATCCAGTCGAATTGGGGAAGCCAAACCATAGATATCGTCTCCTTCTGGGAAAATCTTCACGGCAGGGGTCTTGCAGGATTCAAATGCAAGCAGTGCCGGCAATACAAGAAGCCACAAAGCGTTCTTCATATGTATAGATTTTTGGGTTGTGATTACCTGGCCTGCACCAGGAAATAGTTCTTTTTCCCGCGCTGTACAAGGATGTGATGGTTGTTGATCAAATGATCGCTGGACACTACCAGGTCTTCGCTTACCTTTTCCTTGTTGATGCTGATGCTTCCTTCCTTCAGCATGCGGCGGGCCTCGCTTTTCGATTGGGTGATTGAGGTCTTTTCACCCAGGAAGTCAATGATATTGATTCCTGTTTCGATCTCGGCCTTGCTCACCTCAAACATGGGTACCCCTTCAAATACGGCAAGCAATACATTCTCGGGCAGCTTTTTCAGGGTTTCGGTAGTCCCTTTTCCAAACAGGATTTCGGAGGCTTCGATGGCTGTATTGTATTCTTCCTCCCCGTGTACGCGGACTGTAATGTCTTTTGCCAGTGCTTTCTGCAACAGGCGGGTATGGGGTGCCTGGCGGTGTTCGGCAATCATGCTTTCGATCTCTTCCCTGCTAAACAAACTGAAAATCTTGATGTAGCGTTCGGTGTCTTCATCCGAGCAGTTGAGCCAGAACTGGTAGAAATGATAGGGAGAGGTGTAACGGGCATCCAGCCAAATATTGCCTTGTTCGGTCTTGCCGAACTTTCCCCCATCCGCCTTGGTGATCAGGGGGCAGGTGAGGGCAAAGGCTTCCCCGCCCGTTTTACGACGGATCAGCTCTGTGCCTGAGGTGATGTTTCCCCATTGGTCAGAGCCCCCCATCTGGAGCTTACAGTTCTTGGTGGTATTCAGGTGGAGGTAATCATAGGCTTGCACCAGCTGATAACTGAACTCGGTAAACGACAGCCCCGTATCGAGGCGCTTCTTCACCGAATCCTTGGCCATCATATAGTTTACGGTCAGGTGTTTTCCCACTTCCCGTAAAAAGCCCAGAAAGCTGAACTCTTTCATCCAGTCGTAGTTGTTGACGATTTCTGCCTTGTTCTCGCCATGTTCGAAATCCAGGAACTTCAGCAATTGTTTTTTTATGGCTTCAACATTGTGGCGCAACACCTCTTCCGACAAGAGGTTGCGTTCCTCACTCTTGCCACTCGGGTCGCCGATCATGCCTGTGGCCCCACCCACCAGGGCCAGGGGTTTGTGCCCTGCCATCTGCAGGTGCTTCAGCATCATGATACTCACCAGGTGGCCTATATGCAAGGAATCAGCCGTAGGGTCTATGCCCACATAGGCTGTTGTCATTTCTTCCTGCAGTTGTTCTTCCGTTCCGGGCATGATGTCGTGTATCATCCCCCGCCAGCGCAGTTCTTCAACAAAATTCATGAAAACCGTTTTTATTTTCTGATTAACAAACTTTTGGTCCTTTTTTCGAATGTCAAAATTAGTCATAATGCCTGAATTATTTTGCCGGGCATTTCAGAATTATCACCCTGACCCACGCAGGTCTGCAGGGGATTGTTTTTGAGGCCGGAAACTTCACAGTCCTAGTTTTTTCTTTGCACGAAAAGCATTTCCTTTGCATAAGGCAAAAGACGGGTACACCTGCTTTCGCCTTTTAGAAAAACAATGGTGCCTTCCCTGTGTTTATCAGGGGATGTTTTAATGCATATAATCTGACAGGCGTATGATGTTAGTGACCGGAGGGACAGGACTGGTGGGCTCTCACCTGCTTTTTGAGCTGCTTAGGGCGGGTTACCCTGTGAGAGCCATCAGGCGGAAAAGCAGCCAGCTTGAGCTGGTGAAGAAACTGTTTTTGTGGTACGACCCCTCCTCAGGGGAATCCCTTTTCAAAAAAATTGAGTGGGTAGAAGCCGATGTTCTCGACCTTCCCTCTTTGCAGGAAGCCATTCGCGGGGTCAGGGCGGTCTTCCACTGCGCAGCTATGGTTTCATTCCTTCCCGCCGACCGTGAGCAAATGATGAAGGTCAATGTAGAAGGTACTGCCAATCTGGTGAATGTCGCCCTTGCCGAAGGCATCGAAAAGTTTTGCTATTGCAGCAGCGTGGCCACCATAGGGCAGCCTGAACCCGGCCACCCGGCCACAGAAAACCTAATTTGGAAAACTTCCCCTGCCAATTCAGGCTATTCCATCAGCAAGTTTGGCGCCGAACGCGAGGTATGGCGAGGCTCGGAAGAAGGCCTTCCCGTAGTGATGGTGAACCCCTCCATTATCATCGGCCCCGGGGATACGTCACGTTCGAGTGCGCAGCTTTACCAATCGGTTAAAAACGGCCTGAAGTTCTACACCAAGGGCGTTACAGGCTTTGTCGACGCCCGCGACGTGGCCCTGGCCCTGCGCCTGTTGTATGAAAGTCCTGTGGTTCATGAACGCTTTATCATGAGCAGCGAGAACATTCAGTATCGTAAGGTGTTTGAATACTTCGCCCAATATGCAGGAGTACAGCCTCCCAAATATTTCGCGGGGCCTTTCCTGAGCGAGATGGCCTGGCGGCTTGAAAAACTACGCAGACTGTTTACAGGCCGAAAACCCCTGATTACCCGTGAAACAGCCCGCAACGCAAATAATGTACGCTATTTCTCAAGTGAGAAAATCCTGAAGACCCTCGATTTTTCCTTCAGGCCCTTAGAAGAAGCCGCAAAAAACACTGCAGGGTTCTACAAGCAGTATCCTGAAATTCTTTGATGTTCATTCTATTGTTGGGGTAACATAGCTTATTGACCCCAAGCGGGGAGCAATAAAAAGTGAAGCCTCTGTAACCGGCTTCCTTAGTTATATTGCTTGTTTTGGATGACGGGTTTTTCCCTGCGGCGAATCCATTTGCGCGAAACCATTGCCAGCAATAAAAGTATGCTTAGAAACAGGGAGATCTTCCCTGCCACGTTGCCCTGTAAGGCAAAATAGGTCAACTGTTGGTTTTGGTTCAGCGTTTCA
The DNA here is from genome assembly GCA_012521995.1 of Bacteroidales bacterium. Taxonomy (GTDB): domain Bacteria; phylum Bacteroidota; class Bacteroidia; order Bacteroidales; family UBA7960; genus UBA7960. Next base: position 27,881 of record JAAYLH010000047.1, read on the forward strand.
CGCAGGGAGGTCTCTTCCCACCAGCCAGTTTTTTGCAGCACCTGCCCCTTCTGGTCAATAAAGGACGAAAACCCTGTGCTGGCTGCCCTGACAATGGGTCGGCGCATCTCAATGGCGCGCAGACGGGCATACTCATGGTGCTGGCGGTGGCCTGGGGTATTCCGCCACCAGCCATCATTGGTGAGCACAAAGATCATCGTGGCCCCTCGGCGGATGTATTCGGTCATATAATCCCCGTAAATAGACTCATAACAAATCACGGGCGCCACCACAGGTCCGCCTTCCCCGGCCCGGAATACACTGCGGTGCTCCTGGGTGCCCAGGCTTCCCGCCGTGCCTCCCAGCGAAGACACAAGCTTCCCGATGGGCTTCAGGGCCTTGTAAAACGGCATTCGCTCAATGCCAGGCACCAGCTTCGACTTATGGTAAACATCAAAATGATCCCCGGGGCCAATCATTATCGCTGAGTTGAAAGCATCGTAAAATTTCCCGCTGCCACTTAAAGGACGTGCACTTGGACTTGCTTCACGCTCCGTGTCATACAGGGCATAGGTCGAGCTGCCCGTCACCCAGCTGAGCCCTGTGTGCTCGGCCAGGAAGTTGTTTATCTGCAGGATGTTTGGCTCCAGACTGCGCTGATGGAGCCATATCCCCTGGGGCATGGCCGCTTCGGGAGCAGCCACAAACCGGGTGTTGGGGGTAACCATTGCACGGGCCAGACCTGTCATCTTTGCGGTCCGGGCTGCCGCCTCTTCCCCGGTCTCCGCATCCCGGTAAGGGTCTTCTGAAGGCTGAATGATCACCACCTCCACAGGGTCTTGCCGCTCCTGGTATCGTGAACCTATTAGAAGGGAAAAACCTATAGGCACTGCCAGCATAAGAGCCGTCAGTCCTGAAAACCACAGCACCCGCTTAGGCATGCCCTTGCCATTGAGCAGTTCACTGATAAGCATGAACAACAAGATGTTGACAAGCAAAACCCATAGGGCGCCGCCTGCCGTGCCCGTGTATTCGTACCACTGCACCCAGCGGGGCCAGGCAGCAAATACATTGCCCAGGTCAAGCCAGCTCCAGCTCAAATCCCATTTCGAATGTAAAAACTCAAAAGTGAGCCAGAAAACCACAACAGGCAACACCCCCTGCCGGCCCTCGTGCATCCTTCGCCAGACATGCATCAGCCACCACGGAATGGCCATGAGAAAGGAATTGATCACCACTGCCGTAATCATCCCCGGAAGGGTGGCAAACATGATCCACCAGGTGGTGAGCAGGTTCCAAACAAAAAACGCCAGCCAGGCATGCATGAAAAACCCCATGCTCCGATGGCGTGAACGATCAGAAAACATCTTTTCCTCCACAAAAAGGAGGGGAATAAAGGCGACAAAGGCCAGCAGCGGAAGACCCCGCGCAGGCCAGCTGGCCGATAACAACAGTCCTGTGGCTATGCTCAGCCACACCAAAGCGTGATTTTTGAAAATTCCCGGTAATGCCATATGTTCCGTTTTGACGACTTTAAATTTACGGAAAAATGTTCCTTCAGGGCCCTGAATAGAAGTTTTAACTTTTTTTAGTGCAGTAAATATCAATTAAACTTTGTTTAAAACATCTATTTTTATATTTTTGGCAACGAAATCCAATCTACTATGGCTAAAAGTAAAAATACCGAACAAAAAATCTTCGATGCAGCTACCGAGCTGTTTCTCGAAAAGGGCGTCGACCGTACATCTGTGCGTGAAATTGCAAATAAGGCAGGCATCAACCTGGCCCTGATGAATTATTACTTCCGGTCGAAGGAAAACCTCTTCGATGCCATCTTCTCCATGCAGGTGAAAAAAAACACCTGCAAGATGATCAAAATCATGGACAGTGACCTTGAATTGGAGGAGAAAATCAGGAGCTATGTGTCGGCATATATCGATATGCTCATCGAGAATCCCCTGCTGGTTTCTTTTGTGATGGCCATTGTGCACCGCAGCCAGGAACGCATCACCCAGATGAATGCCATTTCCAGTCTGTACAGCAGCCCCAAATTCGCCAAGCAAATCTCTGATGAAAGCGCCAAGGGAAATATCATCCCTACAAACCCTACCCAGCTTTTTGTCGATATGGTTTCGCTGATCACCTTCCCCTTTGCCATCAAGGCCCTCATCAAGGACAGGGTGGGTTACGGTGAGGCTGAATTCAAGGCTTTCCTCGAAGACCGCAAGAAACGCATTCCCGATCTGCTGCTCGCTTACCTTAAGCCTGTCAAATCCTGACCCCCTGCCCGGCCTATGTCTGTTTTGGCCTTCCTTGCCGCCTGCAGGTTGTCTTTTATTTTTTGATAACCCGCTCGTTTCAAAGGAGATAAGCTTTTTTTTACCATTTGGTTAAAAGTGGACTCGTCCAGATTTTCCCAAGTCTTACCATCCCCATTCAGGATGATTTCCAAGGGCTGAAAGCCCGCTTCAGTGTTTGGCACGGCAAAGCGGTTGTGGGGGCAGACATCCTGGCAAATATCGCAACCAAAGACCCTTCCCCTGAGCTTCCCCCTGAAATCAAGGGGTATTGGGCTTTTTAATTCAATGGTCAGGTAAGAGATGCATCTGCGGGCATCGAGCCTGGCAGGGGCCGTCAGCGCACCCGTGGGACAGGCGTCCAGACAGCGGCGGCAGCTGCCGCAAAGATTCTTTTCAAAAGGAGGGTCGGGCGCCAGCTCCACATTAGTGATCAGCTCGCCTAAAAAGAAAAAGCTTCCCTTTCGGGGAATGATCAGGCAGCCGTTCTTGCCCATCCAGCCCAGCCCGGCCTTCACAGCCCAGGCCCGCTCAAGCACGGGCCCACTGTCGGTAAAAACTCGTCCCTCGTGCATGGGCACCCGTTCCCTGAGCTTTTCCGAGAGCTGATGCAGCTTCTCTTTCATAATGTAATGGTAATCCTTCCCGTATGCGTATTTCGAAACAATATAGGGGGATTGGAGATGCTGTTTTTCCTTAGGGAAATAATTTAATGTCACCACCACCACCGAACGGGCCCCGGGCACCAGCAGGCGGGGGTCCAGGCGCTTATCCAGGTGGTTTTCCATATAGCCCATAGCCCCTTGCAGGCCTTCCCGGAGCCAGCTTTTCAGGGGCTGTTCGTGTGCGTTAAGCCTTTCGGCACGGGCAATGCCGCAAGCCGAGAAACCCAGCCTGAAGGCTTCCTGCCTGATAAATTCAGTGTGTTCCTGTGGTGAGGAGCCTTCCATAAAGGGGCTGCTTAGTCAAACAAAGTCCCCGGGCCTCGTGTTTTCACCCGCCCCAGGTGTTTGTAAGCCAGGGCTGTGGCTTCACGGCCGCGTGGCGTGCGCATGATATAGCCCTCCTGTATCAGGTAGGGCTCATAAACTTCTTCTATAGTGCCTGAGTCTTCGCCAACGGCGGTGGCCACATTGTTCAGGCCTACGGGACCCCCTTTGAATTTGTCGATAATGGTGCTCAGGATTTTATTATCCATTTCGTCAAGGCCGTATTTATCCACGTTGAGGGCGTTCAGGCCATAGAGGGCGATCTCGATGTCGATGCTCCCATTGCCTTTCACCTGGGCAAAATCACGTACCCTGCGCAAGAGGGCGTTGGCAATGCGGGGCGTGCCCCGGCTGCGCCCTGCAATTTCGCGGGCTGCCTCTTCGGTGGTGGCCACCCGCAGGATGCCTGCCGAGCGTTTCACAATTTGGGTCAGCAGCTTGGCGTCATAATAGTTCAGGCGCGAATTGATGCCAAAACGCGCCCGTAAGGGCGAGGTTAGCAAGCCCGAACGGGTGGTGGCGCCTATCAGCGTAAAGGGGTTCAGGGTAATCTGCACGCTGCGTGCGTTGGGGCCCGTCTCGATCATGATGTCGATCTTGAAATCCTCCATCGCTGAGTACAGGTATTCCTCTACCACGGGGCTCAGGCGGTGAATCTCGTCAATAAACAGCACATCGTGAGGCTCGAGGTTGGTCAGCAGGCCTGCCAGATCACCGGGCTTATCGAGCACCGGGCCCGAAGTAACCTTGATGCCTACCCCCATTTCATTGGCAATGATGTGTGCCAGGGTGGTCTTGCCCAGCCCGGGCGGGCCGTGCAAAAGCACGTGGTCAAGGGCCTCTTCACGTTGGCGGGCCGCGCCCACAAAGACCCGCAGGTTCTCAACGACCCCGTGCTGGCCCGTGAAACTCGAAAAACTTCCCGGCCGCAGGGCGTTCTCAAATTCCTTTTCCGCAGGCGTTAATTGGCTCCCGTCAGGGTCGAGGTGGACATTCATCGGTTTTTTCTTTGGTGGAGGCTGACACCTGCAAATTTAATGATTTAATTGCAGCTTGCCCATGCTTTGATTTTCACCTCCCTGAGAATTTTCTTTTTTCTTATCTTTACCCTGATTATCTTTTTCTATGAGCCACGCCTCCCTGATTGAACGCATCTTTTCACTGGATAAACAGGGTGATTTCGAAGCCCTGGCCCTGGACGTCTTTCGCCATCAGTATTTTCACAATGAGGTATATCGCGACTTCTGCGATGCCCTGCGCATTGACCCCGCATGTGTAAGGACCCTGGGCCGCATCCCTTTCCTCCCCGTATCTTTCTTCCAAAACCACCGGGTGGTCTCCTTCCCGGACAATGAAGTGCACATGTTTGTCAGTTCAGGAACCACCGGAAGCACACCCTCCAGGCATTTCGTGTTCGATACCGCTATTTATGAGGAGAGTTTTTTGCGGGGCTTCCGGAGCGTCTATGGCGAGCCGTCCGACTATTGCATCCTGGCCCTGCTGCCAGGCTACCTCGAACGCAGCGGCTCATCCCTGGTCTATATGGCCGACCGCCTTATCGAGCTCAGCGAAAACCCCCACAGCGGCTTTTACCTTCACAACATCAATATGCTGGCCGAAAAGCTGCAGTGGCTTTACCGCAAAGGCCACCGTGTCCTGCTGCTGGGCGTCACCTTTGCCCTGCTCGAGCTGGCTGAACACCATCCAATGCCCATCCCCAATGCAATCATCATGGAGACAGGAGGCATGAAGGGCCGCCGCAAGGAACTGGTGCGCGATGACCTGCACAAAATCCTAAAAGAGGCCTTTGGCGTGCCTGCCATCCACTCCGAATACGGCATGACCGAACTGTTCTCCCAGGCCTACTCCTCCGGAAAGGGCCTGTTTAAATGCCCCCCCTGGATGCGGGTGCTCATCCGCGATCCCAACGATCCCCTCAGCCTGCTGCCCGATGGTCGCACCGGTGGAATCAACATCATCGACCTGGCCAATATCTATACCTGCAGCTTCCTGGCCACCCAGGACCTGGGAAAGATCCTCCCCGGGGGCGAATTCGAAGTCCTTGGTCGCTTTGACCACAGCGACATCCGCGGTTGTAACCTGATGGTGGAGTAGGGAAGAGAAGGGAGCGGGAAGAAGGGAGAGAAAAGCAGAGATGAGAAATGAAAAGTGAGCGAACCAAGACCTGGGGATAGGGGGCTTAGGACTTTTTGAAATATCCTTTGATTTCAGAATTACGATCAATGATTTTTGATTTCCGAATTAAAGAAAAACCTTTGCTAATCCGGATGATATTCCTTCCCGGATCTGGTATCTTGGTCCGCGAAATCAGCAATAATCCATGTAATCTAGAAAACAAAGTCTATCAAAAACCTGAACCCCGCAATGATGAGGAAGACGCCGCCAAAGATCGTGACCCGTTTGGCAAAGGGCATGCCCATCTGGTGACCGCGTAGCATCCCGAAAAAGGTGAAGAAAAATACGGTGAAGGCCACCATGATAGCAGCTCTGAGGATGGGTTCGGACATGATGCCCAGCACCAAGCCTGCCAGCAGGGCATTGATGCCCGAAGCCAGCGAAAGCAGGAAAATCACCCTGCGGTTGTTGATGTCGAAAACCTTGGTCTCGGGCCGTTTGCGCATCGCCTCCATAATCATCTTCACCCCGATGATTACCAGGATGATAAACGACGACCAGCCTTCAATGCCTTCCACAGTATAATGAGCCCAGCGGCCCAGGTAAAAACCCGCAAAAGTGAAGACGAAGTGGCTCAGGGCAAAGGCAGCCGACGTCCTTAGAGGAACCCCGGGAAGGACTTTTCCCGAGATCGAACTGTTGGCAATGGCCAGCCCGAAACAGTTCATGGCCAGCCCCAGGGCTATGACGAAAAGAATCAGTAAATCCAAAGCGGTCTGTTGTTATGTTTTTTCAGAGCAAACTTAGCATTTTTTCAAGCCAGTGGCGGTCGGTTTCATCAAAAGCATCAAAGTCGCGGCTGTCCACATCCAGAACCCCCTCTATCTTGCCGCCCTGCCCATAAACAGGCACCACGATCTCACTGTTCGAACGGCTGTCGCAGGCAATGTGCCCCGGAAACTTGTGAACATCAGGCACGATAATGCTTTTCCCCTGGTTGATGCCCGCCCAGCAAACCCCTGTGTCCTTTGCCAGGAGCTGGCAGGCCACGGGCCCCTGGTAAGGCCCCACGATCAGCTCATCACCGTCGAGCAGATAAAACCCTGTCCAGAAAAAATGATCCATCTTGTGGCTCAGCACCGCCGCCAGGGTAGCCATGCGTGAAAGACGGTTGCCCGGCTTGGCCAGCAGGCCCTGCAACTGCTCGTATATCCTTTGGTATCGCCCGTTTTTTCGCTCTTTGTTCATTCTCCTGATCTGTGTATTTTGTTAAATTCTATGGGTTCCGTTTTATCAAAACAAATATCCGGGGTCTTTGTTTGGAGGGCTTTTTCACTTTGCCTGTGAAGGATCCTCTATGGGAAATCTTCTTAAATGGTTCATAGTTAATACGGAGTTTATACGCTTTAAACCGTATAAACTCCGTATTAAGTCCGTATTAAGTCCGAACCAGGTCTCAGTTTGTCCGGTCGGTTTCCCGAATGGATGTTGGGTTTCCTTTTTGCTGAATACCTTATTAAGAGCTGATTACAACGATTTGTTCGGGTCAGAAGATCAGAAATGGAATTGGTTGATCACCATTTGGTTAAATGCCTCAACCATGGTCAATAAAAGTGGTGGGATCGCAAATGGGAAAGAAAAAAGGCCTTCCCCGGAAGGGAATGGCCTTTTGCAAGTTTGATTCCTGGTGACCAGGAAATCTTTGGTTCATTTAGTTTGTCCGCGATTATGCCTTTTCAAGGGCGAGGGTGAAGTGTCTCATGATGGGGGCCTCCGAAACGATTCGGTAGCCTTTCCTGATGGAGTCGCGGCGGTCCCAGATGTTTTTGAGGCAGGCGGCCACATAGTCCATATGGTTGTTGGTATAGGCCCTGCGTGGGATTGCCAGGCGGAGCAACTCGAGGGCCGGGTAGCGGTTTTCGCGCGTCACGGGGTCGCGGTCGGCCAGCAGGGTTCCGATTTCCACTGACCTGACACCGCCTTCGAGGTAGAGTTCTACGGCCAGGGTTTGCGCCTGGAGCTCCTCCTTAGGGATGTGGGACAGGAATTTTTTGGCATCCACAAACACGGCATGTCCTCCGGTGGGCTGCTGGATGGGGATGCCATATTCGGTGAGCTTTTTACCCAGGAAGGCCACCTGTCCGATGCGTGCCTCGAGGTATTCGAACTCGGTGCCTTCCATCAGTCCCTGTGCCAGCGCGCCCAGGTCGCGTCCTGCAAGTCCTCCGTAGGTCAGGTAACCCTCGAACATGATGTTGAAGGTGCTGGCTTTATCGAACAAAGCCTTGTCGCGCATGGCGATAAAGCCGCCGATATTGACGATGGCGTCTTTCTTGCTGCTCATGGTGGCGCCATCCACATAAGAGAACATTTCCAGAACGATCTCGCGGATGGACTTGTGCTCATAGCCTTTCTCGCGGACCTTGATGAAGTATGCGTTTTCGGCAAAACGGGCTGCATCGAAGAATACGGGGATTCGGTAGCGGCGGCACAATGCCGACACCTCACGGATGTTCTCCATGCTTACTGGCTGCCCGCCCGAGGTGTTGCAGGTGACTGTGATCAGGCAAAGCGGGATCTTCTCTTTTGGGTTGGTCGATAAGACTTTCTCAAGCTTCTCCAGGTCGAGGTTGCCCTTGAAGGGATGGATCAGGGTGGTGTCCTGGGCTTCTTCGATGGTGCAATCGACGGCCACGGCATTTCGGAATTCGATGTGGCCCTTGGTGGTGTCGAAATGGGCGTTGCCGGGCACGATGTCGCCGGCTTTGATCATGGCCGAGAACAGGACGTTTTCGGCGGCGCGGCCCTGGTGGGTGGGCAGGAAATAGGGCATGCCCAGCAAGGTGTTGATGGTGTCGCGAAGCTTAAAATAAGACAGGGACCCGGCATAGCTCTCGTCGCCCTGCATGATCTCGGCCCACTGTAAATGGCTCATGGCCCCGGTGCCCGAATCGGTCAGCAGGTCGATGAAAACCTGGTCGCTGCGCAGATTGAACAGGTTGTACTGCGCCTTGATGATCCAGTCTTCACGCTCGGCGCGGGTGCTTTTCCTGAGGGGCTCAACAACTTTTATCCTATAGGGTTCTGCAAATGGTAATTCCATAACAATGTTCTTTTAAAAAATAAATATGATAAAAAACGGGTAACAACAGAAATGCCTGCCAGGCAAGGGGGGGGTTAGTGCCGGTATCCGTCGCGGCGCTTGATGTTGAGGTAAACCTGCTTAATGTTAGGCAAAGCGATCATGGTTTAATATGGAATGCTTCCATGCAAAAATAAGGATTTTTATTATGATGCAAAATATTCCGGAGGCAGGGTGGGGGGCAGCGGGCGTTTTTCAGCAGATTCAGCAAGGAAGATCGATTTATCTTATCTTTGTAAATGGTTTCCGGGGAAGCTTAACCTGCAATTTTACGGGGAATCTTCCCGAAAGGGGCTGAAAAGCAAAACACTATGAGCTGGTTAGCAGGATTTATTTTAAAGTTATTTGGCTGGAAAATTGAAGCCGACGATCCCTTCACAATCAGGAAGGCGGTGATCATCATGGCGCCTCACACCAGTTACTGGGACTTTCCCATTGGACGCCTGGCCCTGCTGGCACGAAAGATCAGCATAAAGACCATGATCAAGAAGGAATCCTTTTATTTTCCGCTTGGAATTGTGTTGCGGGCTTTCGGAGGAATCCCTGTCGACCGGACCAACAGCCAGAAGGTTGTTAAGTCGATCACAGACCAGTTTCATAAGGAAGATGAATTCATTCTGCTGATCACCCCGGAGGGCACGCGCAAATTCAATAAGCGCTGGAAGAAGGGGTTTTATTTCATTGCCCAGACTGCAGAAGTGCCCATCATCATTGGTTATCTTGACTACAGTAAGAAGGTAGCGGGGCTTGGGCCTGTCATTTTCCCTTCGGGCGACTATGAGGAAGACCTCAAAAAGATCCAGGAGTTTTATCATGACAAGGTTGCCAGGTACCCAGAGCAGTTCAACCTGTCGGCTATGTATCGCAAGGAAGGAAGCGAGAAGGCTTAGCGGGTCCCCGAAGCCAGGCCTGCCAGGCTAAAGCGCAGGAAGACGGTGTGTTGCAGAAGGAATTGCTCGTTTTCACCCAGGTTGATGCGGCTGTAGTTGGCGCTGTAGCCTGCCCATAGGGCAAATTGCTCGTTTACCTCCATTTTGAGGCCCAGGGTAGCAAAACCGCCAAACCCTATGCCATAATCACGAATTTGGTAATACGTATTGGTTGGATTGCGGATCGATAAGGTCTGCGAATGAATTCTGATGCGGTTTTCCTTCATCTTGGTGTCGGTGATGCTGAGGCCTGTTTCCAGGAAGGGGTGCAGGTAAGAGGAGGGGGAAAGGAAGGTATACTGGAAACTAAACCTCAGGTCGAGGCGCTCTTCTGTACCCCAGATGTCGTATAGTTCAATGTTGTCGCCTTCAATGAAAACGACCCGTTCGATTTCAAGGGTAAACTTGTCCTCGGCTTTAAGTTTGGCATAGTTAAACTCGGCCATCAGGGATGCCTTTGGGCTGAATGCCAGGCTACCGAAAAACCCCAGCATTACGGCAGGCTTATAGCTCATCTGCAAGGGCAGCCCGTGGAGTTGAAAATCATAGCCAATGTCCTGACGGACACGGTTGTAGTTGTAGTTCATGCTGAGGATGCTCTCCACGCTGTTATCGCCTGTTCCGTTGTAATAATTGGCGGTGCCGGCATTTGCGATGTAGAATCCCATTGTCATCCCGTAATCGAAGCGCAGGGTCCTTCCGCTGGTGGGTTCTTCGGGTTCCTGGTCAAGGACGGGGCTTACTTCCTGGGCATAAAGGGGTGTGGCGGCGGCCCACCAGCAGGTAAGCAGGATGATCACGAAGAGGGGATTGGAAATAATGGCTTTCATGGGAAGTCAGATGTTTTCTGGCGGGGGTTCCTGCCCTGTATTGCTGAAATAGGCCTTCAGCAGCCGTCCCGCTGCCTGGAATGAAGTCAGGTGTTTTTCTTCGAGGGCGGCCTCCATGTCCGGCATGAGGGAAGTGACAAGCGGGTTCTGATAAAAACTGCTGATAAGCGCCTGGTTGATGGTCTCGAGCATGCTGAATTTTTGCTGCTGGGCCCGTTTTCGGTCAAAGAAGCCATTGTTTTTCAGCAGGGTTTTGTGTTCGAGGATCATTTCCCAGATCTTGTCAATGCCGGTTTTATGAAAGGCAGAGCAGAGTTCGACCCTGGGAGTCCACCCTGATTGGGGAGGCGGGAAAAGATGAAGGGCGTTTTCGTACTGCACCTTAGCGGCTTTGGCTTTATTGAGGTTGTCGCCGTCGGCCTTGTTGATGGCCATGCCATCGCACATCTCGATGATGCCGCGCTTGATGCCCTGCAGCTCATCGCCTGCGCCGGCCAGCATAAGCAGCAGGAAGAAATCGACCATTGAATGCACGGCGGTTTCCGACTGGCCTACGCCCACGGTTTCAATCAGCACGATGTTGAAGCCAGCGGCTTCGCAGAGGATGATGATCTCGCGCGTCTTACGGGCCACGCCACCCAGCGATCCAGCAGAGGGCGAAGGCCGCACAAATGCATGCTCATCCACGGCCAGTTGTTCCATCCGGGTCTTGTCGCCCAGGATACTGCCTTTGGAAATCTCACTGGAGGGGTCCACGGCAAGCACGGCAATCTTATTTCCTTTGGCGGTGAGATAGGTGCCGAAGGCTTCGATGAAGGTGCTCTTACCCACGCCGGGCACGCCCGTGATGCCGATGCGGAGGGAGTTGCCCGAATAGGGTATGCATTTTTCAATGATCTGTTGAGCCAGCTCAAAGTCGCGCGGAAGGGAGCTCTCAATCAGGGTGATGGCCTTGCTGAGCAAGACGCGGTCGCCACGCAGGATGCCCTGCACATAGTCGCTAACGCTGAGCTGCCGGGGCTTGCGGGCCTTAAAGGCTGTTACCGCAGCCTCGTTGATGCTGGGCGGCTGCTCAATACCTGCGTTGACCTTCAGGGCTGAGCCCCCATGGAGATCCTCTGTTTTTTTTTCTTTTGACATGGACTGCTGTAACTGCGAGACACAAAGTTAGCCTGAATTCTCTTTAAAGACAAACCCCAAAAGGGGCAAAAAAGTTTTCGGCGGGTCAATGCAGGAAGGAATAATATATTGTTTAATATTTTTTGGTAAATTGCAAACTTAAACCCAAAGCTGCTGTTTTTCCAGTAATAAACTGAACCAAGCTATGAAAAGGACACATTTTTCGGGCCTTGCCGCCCTGATGATATTGTTGCTGATGAATTTTGGGATGCCACGTGCCAGAGCCTGGTCGGAACATCCATTGATCATTTATCCCGTGCTGAAGACCATCCCTGTGGTGGCCAGCGCCCCAGAGGTGGAGGTAAAAAGCCTGCTAAGTTTTCTGATGCAGGAGGAAGAAGGCCTCGCGCGCCTGCTGGCTGAACAGGAAGCCTGGTCGAGGGCCAATCTGGAGGCCTATGCACCACGGCCCGATGCGCTGGCTTTTGTGGCCACAGGAAATGCCGAAGACATTCTGCAGCGATTCTTTTATGCCATACGCATCAATCCTCATGTGAAGATGGCCCTGTATCATCACCTGCCTCCGGGGGTGGATGGCAGCGGCCGCGAGCCCGTCAGCCCCTATGAACTGACCACCCTCGACAAGCTTTCCGAAATGTTGCATACCACTTACCTGAAACTGAATGAGGGAGAGATGATTGCACCCATCCTGGTGTTGGCTTCGGCCAACAATGAACCCGATTATGGATTCGACCTGGGCTTATTTGAAGATAACAATACCTATTACGGCAAGGTTTTTGGCTTTGGCGAACAAACCTTTGGCAACCCCAACCTGCCCTACGGCTCGCAAGCGCCTTTCCATATGGGCTTTTATCACGAATCGAAGATCGTTTTTGCTGCGGCTCCTTTTCTGAAGCGCACCTTTGTGGAATACCGCATCCACCTGTACAAAACCCTTGCCACCTATGCTTTCAGCGCAGGTCAGGACTACTGGGGCTACCGTTTTATGGGTTGGGCCATGCATTACCTCAGCGACCTGAGCATGCCCTATCATTCATCGGTATTGCCAGGAGTAGGCACCCTGCGCATGATCTGGATCAACCTGAAAGCCATGCTGGGGTTGCCCAAAGCTTATGACAATGCAGTTCAGCTGGTTTCCAACCGTCATACTGTGTTTGAGCAGTTCCAGTGGATGGAGTTGCGCGGAGCCTATGAGGCAGGCAATTTCGACCACCCGTTCTTCAGGGCCCTGGAAAACCCGGTGGCCGAACAGCCCTATTCCGACTGGTTTCCCCGTGATGTGGTGGCTAAGGAGTCTTACAAAAAAGGTAAGCCGACCACCAAAGCGATGAAAAAATTCTTCCCGAAAAAACTGGTCTCCGATCCCTCTTTTGAGGTTAGCGGCAGCCCTGAGCTGGAAAACCTGCTGGAATATATGACCGAAGAAAAGGGGCCTGAATCGGTGAATGCTATGATTGATCTTATTGCTGAGCGCTTCTCGGCTTACAGCATGCATAACCGCAGCTTTGTGAAGGAGATGCTGGGGGAATAGGTTTGGGGTTTAAGGTTCCAGGTTCCGGGTTCCGGGTTTCAAGCTCCAGGCTTCGGGTTTCACGGTGTTTTATGTGGTGATTTTTCTGGCATTCAAAAGTTATTAACCATATTGATTCAAGCATTATGAAGAAGCTGAAGAAGATTCTGATTGGTTTGCTGGTTGTGCTGGCGGTGATATTGCTGGCGGGGACGCTGGTGGTGCGCCATATTTCACATAAGGCCTTGCCTGATTATAACCGTTCGATGACCTTGGAGGGACTGCGCGACGAGGTGCGTGTGTACCGTGATGAGCTGGCCATTCCGCATATTTATGCCAAAAACGAGCACGACCTGTATTTTACCACCGGGTATGTGATGGCCCAGGACAGGCTGTGGCAGATGGATCTGCTCAGGCGTATTACCCTGGGACGCCTTTCCGAGATCTTTGGGGAAGATATGGCCAATACGGACCTGATTATGCGGGGCTTGCGTATGCCTGAGAAGGCAGCAATGGTGATTGCTGATTCTGAACCAGAGGTGCTTTCCGCCTTTTTTGCTTTTTCCAATGGCGTAAATCATTACATTGAAACGCATCAGAAAAAGTTGCCGCCCGAGTTTACCATTTTGGGCTATAGGCCCGAACCCTGGCAGCCTATCCATTCGGCGAACCTGATCGGCTATATGGCCTGGGACCTTTCGGGAGCCTGGCAGATAGAGGTCACCTTGCATAAGTTACGCCAGCATCTTGATGAGGAGCAGTTTAAGCAGTTGCTTCCCGATATGGGCCAGCACCCGAGTTATGTTTATCCCGACCTGGTGGAAGAGCCGGCCGAGGCTTTGTTCAGCAAACTGGAGCCAGCCGCCAAACTGCTCGACCTGGGCCTGGAAGTGTTTAGTGCAAGCAATAACTGGGTGGTTAGCGGATCAAAGAGCCTTACAGGGCAGCCCATCCTTTCCAACGACATGCACCTTGGATATAACGCTCCGGGCATATGGTACCAGATGCACCAGGTGGTGGAAGGCCAGGTCAATGTAACGGGTGTAGTGCTTCCTGGCCAGCCTTTTGTTGTGGTTGGGCACAACGATCGCATCGCCTGGGGGATGACCAATGTGTATGTGGATGATGCCGACTTTTACCTGGAGACCCTGGATGAAAACAATCCGGACCGATACCTCTACAATGGCCAGTGGCACGAGCTGGAAATCCGGCAGGAAAAGATCGCCATCAAAGGCGGAGACACCCTTGGGCGTGAACTGCGTTTCACCCATCGCGGCCCCATTGTTTCCGAGTTTAAGAAGGTTAAGGATCAGGCCATCAGCCTGCATTGGAGCGGAAACCTGCCCAGCAATGAGCTTCGGAGCATTTACCTGCTCAATCGCGCGCGCAACTGGGAAGATTTCCGCGATGCGCTGAGCACCATGACTTCGGTAAGCCAGAACGTCAATTATGCAGATGTGGATGGGAATATCGGATTGCAAACTGCCGTGGGAATACCTATCCGCAGGGATGGCAACGGGCTGTTCATCTATTCGGGTGAGACCGACCAGTACGACTGGATTGGCATAGTACCCTTCGAGGAAGTGCCCTATTGCTTCAACCCTCCTGAAGGCCATTTGTCATCTGCCAACAACCGGACCGTGGGCGATGATTATCCTTACCACATTGGCTATCAATATGCCCATCCTTATCGCATTGACCGCATCCGCGAAATGCTTAACGAGAAGGAAAAGCTGGGTCCTGAAGATTTCAAGCGGATGCTTGCTGATTTTCGTTCGAAACAGGTGGAGCGATATTTGCCCGAAATCCGCATTATGGTTAGCCTTGAGCCCAATCTTAATATCCTTGAGAAAAAGGCCCTGGAACTGCTGGAACGCTGGGACGGGACGTTGACACCAGAAAGTGGCGCCACCGCCATCTATGAGCAGTTTTATATCACTTTCGTGAAAAACCTCCTGATGGATGAGATGGGTGAGGAGCTTTACAAGGAATTCCTGGGCGACCGTGCTTCAGTGAATGCCATCTTTATGCATGTATGGAAAGACCGCCACTCGAGCTGGATCAACAGGGTGGATACCGACCACAACGAAACCCTTGAAGACCTGGTGGTCATGAGTTTTCGCGAAAGCGTACAATGGCTGGAGGAAAAACTCGGGAAAGACCCTTCCAAATGGCAATGGGGCGACATCCACCAAATCACCATCAGCCACCCCATGGGAACGGTAAAACTGCTGGACCGCCTCCTCGGGCTGAACAAGGGGCCTTTCCCCATAGGAGGGAGCTACCATACCGTTGCCCCCTATGGATACAGTTTCAGGAATCCCTATAATGTTCTGCATGGGGCTTCGCAGCGGCATATTTTCCAGCCCCACAACTGGAGTGAAAACTATATGATCATCCCCACTGGAACTTCGGGCATCCCTGCCAGTAAATACTACCTAGACCAGACTTTGCCTTACCTGAACAACGAATTTTTCACAATCCCCTGGAAGCGTGAAGAGGTTGAAGCCCGTGCAAAATATCAAGCTGTATATGGTCCGACTCCTAATTAAAGGCTCAGGATGAAAAGGCAATCCCTGTTGTTGTTCGTTTTTTTTATGGTGCTGACCCTGCCTGCCTTTTCGCAGGGAGGGTTGCTTGACTTCAACCTGAAGCGGCAGGAGATCAGCCGTATAGGGATGTGGACGCTGGGGGGCTGGGCAGCCACTAACTTTTTGGTGAGTGGCATTGGCTGGGCCAGGGGAAGTGGATCAAATATGTACTTCCACCAGGGTAATGTCCTCTGGAATACTGTTAATGCAGGGATTGCCGGGGTGGCGCTCTATTCCCTCTACCAGGGTGATGCAGGCAGCCTGGGCTTTCTGGAAACTATTCAGGAACACTTCGGGATGGAAAAGACCCTGCTCTTTAATGCAGGCCTGGATGTGGGCTATATGGCCACGGGTTTCTACCTTCATGAGAAGGCCAGAAACAGCACAAAATTCCACGACCGGTTTAAAGGTTATGGGAGTGCTCTGATCCTACAGGGCGCCTTTCTCTTTGTATTTGATCTGGTCCTTTTTGGCATCCTGAACCACCACGGAAAAACCCTTGAAACCCTGCTTTTATCCGCTTATTTTACCCCGGAAGGAGTGGGGATGGTTTGGAGGTTTTAGCTCAAGATTCAAGAATTAAGCTTTCAGAAAAAAAGACAGGTTCTTGATGCATAAAAAAAGCAGGGCTGTTTGTTGAACGGCCCTGTTTTTTGTCGGATCCATCCTTATAATTTTTCCATCCTGACAGCAGATATTTTAAAGGGTGCGATTTTGGAGTAGGGGTCAAGTTCATCGCGGGTGAGTTTGTTTACGGGGGCCTCTCCAAAATGGAAGGGCATAAAAAGCTCGCCCTGCAGGACTTCCTCACTGATCCGAACGGTGGTTTCAATTGCTCCCCTCCTGGAGATGACCTTCACCATGTCGCCTTCGTGGAAACCACAATGGGCTGCATCGTCGGGGTGCATCAGCATATAGGCCTCATTGGCGAAGTCGGTAAGCGACTTGTTGCGGCGCGACATGGTGGAACTGTGGTACTGGTAAAGGATCCGGCCAGTATTGAGAATAAAGGGATATTTAGCGTCGGCGCGCTCGCTTTGCTCGGCGAAGTCCACGGGATGCAATTTCCCTAGGCCGTTGGGGGTGTTGAATTTTTCCAGGAACAGGGTGGCGGTTCCGGGGTGATCCTTGCCGGGGCAGGGCCATTGGATTCCCCGGTGTTCCAGGCGGTCGTAGGAAATGCCCGCAAAGATTGGAGCCGTTTGTGCGATCTCATTCCAGATGTCGCTTTCGGTCTGGTAATTACCCAGGGGCTTGCCCATGCGTTCGGCAATCTCTGTGATAATATGCCAGTCCTGCCTGGCCTGGCCCGGTGCTTCCACTGCCTTGCGGACACGCAGTACGCGGCGGTCGCTGTTCACAAAAGTGCCCTCCTTCTCTGCAAAAGCTGCAGCAGGAAGGATGACATCAGCATAACGTGTGGTTTCCGTGGGGAAGATATCCTGAACCACCAGGAAATCAAGTTTTTGGATGGCTTCTTCAGTATGGTTTAGATTGGGATCGGTGATCATCGGGTTTTCGCCCATGATGTACATGGCCTTGACCTTCCCTTCGTAAGCCGCCTGCATGATCTCGACGGTTGATAGGCCTTTCTCCCCGTCTAGTTCTTCGAAGGGCACCCCCCAGATTTTTGCTACTTTACGGCGGTTCTCAGCGTCCTCTACCGGGATGTATCCGGGATAGGTAAAAGGGGAAGTGCCCACATCGGAAACCCCCTGGACATTGTTTTGCCCGCGCGGTGGATTTATGCCTGCCCCTACACGGCCAATCTGCCCGGTGATGAGCATCATATTGATAAGGCAGAACACGTTGTGGGTTCCTGTGACTTGCTGGCTGTAGCCCATGCCCGTGGCGATCAGGGGCTTCCTGGCTTTGGCATAAACCCTGGCAGCCTCAATCATCAGTTTGGCAGAGACCCCGGTGATTTCTTCCACATATTCGGGGGTATATTTCGCGGTAAGGGCCTTGAGGTCCTCAAAAGCCTTCATTCCACCATCGACACGTTTTTTGATAAAGTCGCGGTCAACCAGATCTTCGCTGATGATAACCCGAATCATTCCATTGAGCAGCGCCACATCGGTGCCCAGCCTGGGCTGAAGCCAGATGTAAGCGTCCTTTACCAAAGGAGTCCACTTGGGATCGATGATGATCACCTTAGCCCCCTGGCGCTGAACTGCGTGCTTGACAAAAGTTGCGGTCACGGGGTGGGTCTCGATCATGTTGTTACCCGTCACCAGCATGCAGTCGCTGTTGGCATAGTCTTCAATGGAGTTGCTGCCCGCGCCATCACCCACTGCCTTGAGCATGGCGGTAACTGTGGAGGCATGGCAGAGGCGGGTGCAGTAGTCCACGTTGTTGTTGCCAAAGACCATGCGCACAAGCTTCATAAAGAGGTAGTTGTCTTCGTTGGTGGTCTTGGCAGAGGCATACCCAGCCAGGGCTTCGCGGCCATACTTCTCTTTGGTTTCCTTAAATTTTCTGGCGACAAGGTCAAGGGCTTCATCCCAGGAGGCTTCCACAAACTGTCCGTCCTTTTTGATTAGGGGGGTCTTAAGACGCTCGGAATGATTTATGTAATCGTAGCCGAAACGTCCCTTGACGCACAGGCGTCCGTAGTTGGGGCTGATATCCTCCACCCCCATGCTGCGGACAATTTTACCATCCTTGACCCAGAGCTCAAGCTGGCAGCCTACCCCGCAATAGGGGCAGGTGGTCCGCACTTTTTTTATCCCATTTTCAATATTGATGTCGCTGCGGTGGGGTTTTTCAACGATGGCCCCCGTTGGGCATAGCTGTATGCATTCCCCGCAGCCATCACATTCACTTTCCCCCCATTTCTCAAAGCCCCCTGTGATATAACTGGTGATTCCCCGATTGGTGAACGAGAGTACATTTTTTCCCTGCACCTCATCGCAGGCTTTGATGCAGCGGAAACATTTGATGCATTTTGAGGCGTCATAGCTCAGCACGGGTGAGCTTTCATCTTTCGGGTACCCCAGTTCTTTCCAAATGGAAGGAAAGCGCCTGTTTTCCTTCTTTTCAAGGCCATAGCGGATGACCAGTTCCCTGAATTCATCGTGGTAGCTGCCATCGTAAGCGTCATTGTGTTCGGCCAGAAGGTAGTCGAGCAGGTATTTTCGGGCCTCTTCCAATTCGGCATCAAAAGCCGTTACCTCCATGCCCTCTTCCACTTTGATGGTGCAGGAGGTTACCATTCCCCGCATATCCTTTATCTTAACAAGGCACAGGCGGCAGGCCCCAGTAGGGGTCAACTTCTTGTGATAGCACAGGTGAGGTATGGTAATACCGTTGTCTTTTGCAACTTGCAGCAAGTTTGCGCCTTCAGGTGCCTGGATCTTTTTGTTGTCGATGGTTATGTTGACAAGGTTAGGCATAAGTTCGGGGTTTGGGGTTTGGAGTTAAAATATCACCATGTCATTTAGGGCTTAGGGCAAAATGAATGAATACGTAATTTCATCAGCCACCCATGAGTTCACTGGTAAAATAACGTGCGGCAGATTTCAAGGGTAGTATTGGCGATTGGCCAAGTGGGCAGAGCGAAGAGGAAGCCATTAGGCCTGCCTCTTTAACCATCTGGTCAAGCAAGGTTTTCTTATCCCTTACCCCCTTGCGCAGCATTTCTGTTTCCTTCACGAGCATGGTAGTTCCCACGCGGCAAGGGACGCATTTGCCACAAGACTCGTGCTTGAAGAAGCGCAGGCAATTGTAAAGCATGTCGTAAACGGAGTCTCCCTCTTCAAGGACAATAACAGCACCTGAGCCTAGGGTAGCTCCTTTTTCCTTAAGGTTATCATAAGTCATGCGCTCGTCGAGCATGGACTCGTCCACAAAGGTGCCTGCTGCTCCTCCCATTAGGGCAGCCTTAAAGGGTTTATCACCGATCATTCCCCCTGCAAGGTCCCAAATCAACTGACGAAGGGTAGCGCCCATCTGCACCTCATAAAAACCGGGCTTTTTCACCTTACCGCTGATTGTAAAAATTTTGGTGCCACGCGACCTTTCCGTTCCGAATTGGAGGTACCATTCCTTTCCTTTGGCAATAATAAGGGGAATGGTGGAAAGCGTTTCCACATTATTGACTAGGGTGGGCGCATTGAAGACTCCTTTTTCGGCGGGGAAGGGTGGCTTGATGCGCGGATATCCGCGCTTGCCTTCCAACGACTCAAGCATGGTAAGCTCTTCCCCGCAAAGATAGGAGCCTGCACCCAGCTTGAGCTCTAGGTCGAAATCAAAGCCTGATCCCAGGATGTTTTTGCCCAGGTAGCCCTTGGCATAGGCATCTGCAATAGCCTTGCGGGTCATGCGTATGGCATCGTAGTATTCGCCACGCAAATAAATAAAACCCTTGGTGGCGTTGATGCTGTAAGCGGCAATAATGGTCCCCTCAATGTAGAGGTGAGGGTCGTTTTCCATAATGATACGGTCCTTAAATGTCCCTGGCTCTCCTTCATCAGCGTTGACCACCACATAGCGCTGTGGGCATGACTGACAACTCCTGCTGGTGAATTTCTTCTTAGTACCTGTTGAGAAACCAGCTCCTCCGCGGCCCCGGAGACCTGCATCCATCACCTCATCAATGATCGAGAAGGGCTCCATTGTCAGGGCCTTTTTCAAGCCCTGGTATCCCTCCGCTGCGAGATAATCATCAATGCTTTCGGGATTGATGTTTCCAACGTTTTTCAGGGTGATTCGGGTCTCTTGTATCATGACGGGATGATTTTCATATTTTTAAGGATAATAGGACCTTCAGCAGGCGAAAGCTTATTTATGGCGGTATTTACTGATCACTTCGTTAACTTTCTTGCTGTCAAGGTGATTGAATACCTTATCGTTGATCATCATGCTGGGCGCCTCCTGACACTGACCCAGGCATTCGGCTATTTCCAGGGAAAAGCGTCCGCATGGCGTTGTTTCACCCGCTATGATGCCCAGGGTTTCTTCAAGCTGTGCAAGCACTTCCTTTCCCTTCATTAGCTCACAAACAGGGGAAACGCATACCCTGATAATGTACTTTCCACGGGGCTTCAGGCTGAACATGGAATAATATTTGGCTACCCCGTAAACTGAGCTTTTGGTGAGTTTCAGGTACTTGGCAGCATCGCTCAGGGCTTCTTCGGTAAGGTAGTTCTGGGGATGGTTATCCTGTAAGGCGTGCAGGATCATCAGCAGATTGTCCTGCCGTGCTTCAAATTTATCCAGGATTTCTTTTGTGGACATATTGCCGTATGGGTTTGGTTTGCAAAAGCGGACAGGAATGACCGTACAAAGAGCCGTTTCCTTTGCGTTGGGAAAAGTAATAAAAATTTGAATTATGCAGTGGAAAACAGCTGCCAAATTGCCTTTTTTTGGCCAATTCTAATTTAGACTGTTTTTAATCTGTAGGCGTCAAGGTACAGCAACATTTTCTCTACTGCGGGGTATCCCATTTTTTCAAGCAGACTGGCGTAGTGTTCAATCTGTTCTATATGGCTGGGGTACTCTTTGCCTGTTTTATAGTCAATGACCACAGTACGGTCATCAAACATTATTACGCGGTCGGGGCGGTAGAAGTTTCCGTGCTCATCAAAAAGGCCTGCTTCCGCCTTAATTTTTGCCCCGGGAGCAAAACAGGGGGCCAGTGAAGTTAAGGTGAGCAACTCTTCTATGCGTGTTGTCCATTCTTCCTCAATGATGCTATCAATCTCACCTTCGGCACGCATTCGTGCCAGCACCGGCCTGATGTCGTGGGTGGTGAGGATCTGCTCCATGGCACGGTGCAAAAGCTTGCCCCGCTCACGCTGCTCGGCTGAGGCTACCCCTCTTTCCTCCTGGTTGGACCGCATCCTGAGCCCTGCAGTCCAGCTGCGTGAGAGCACCTTTTGAAGGGGAGAATCCACTTCAGTTTGGGGCTCCCTGTCTGTATCTGCGGGATCAAAAGTTCCGAAGCTAAAGGAGTTTTTTTCTTCGCTTTTGGCTTCCATCCCGGAAAGGCAGGCCTGAAGCATCTGAGGTAGGGAAGGACGGCTGCCTGATTTAAGCTCGGCAGGTGTTTTTGAAAAAACGAACAGTTTTTCCCTGGGCCGAGTAAATGCAACATAGGCCAGGTTAAGCAAGTCGAGCATGGTGCGCTCCATTTCATCCTCAAAGAGGGTCTGGTAGGGCGTGTTTTCGAGGGCTTTCCCGCTGAACTTCAACCATACTGCCTTCAGTTCTCTCAGACTGGGGTGCTCAGGCGTAATCCAGGTTCCATCGCGTGTGGGCTTTTTGGGCTCCATATCGGCAAAGGGGAAAATCACTACAGGGAACTGTAAACCCTTTGACTTATGGATTGTCATCACCTGCACCGCATTCAGGCCCCTGGGAACTACCAGCGAATATTTGTATCCAAACTCATCCCACCACTGCAAAAAGTCGGCAATGGACAGGCTGTTTTTTTCGGAATACTCGAATACAGCATTCATGAAGAAGGTGACAAAAGGATTGGGGGCTCCCTGGGTAAAGAAGGTGCGGGTAATCAGCTCACAAATATCATACAGGTTGAGGAAGGATAATTGGGAAAACCCAAAGCTAATGCCATTTTTGCAAAGCAATTCTTTTGTCACATCGTGCCAGTTGATGGCCTTGTTGCCCGAGGGCAGGGGGAACAAGCCTGCCTCTGCCAATACTTGATGCAGGCTTACCGATGTTTTGATCCATTTATTGGAGATGAGGTACTCCAGCCACTCACTGGCGGCTACAGAGTCGTGACGGTTCAGCAATAGCCGAAGGCTGGCCAGAAAAAAGATCACCTCTTCCGATTGATTGAGCAGTAAGGATTCAGAGGAAATGACTGGCACCTGGTTGCGTAGCAGGTAACGTGCCACCTGGCTGCCCTTGTTGTTTGACCTGCAAAGGATGGTGATGTCGCTGTAGGGGTGGCCTGCTTCCTGCAGCTTTTCAATTGTCACCCTGATTTTTTGGAGGCTTAGTTCCGAATAATCTGCCTCGCCGTCTTTCTCAAGGAAGCTCAGCTCCACATACCCCCCAAGGGCATCCTTACGGGCCTTCTGGGCTTCCTGGGAATATATGGCCTGCATCCTTTCGGAAAGGAATGCCTTCGATTGATCAAAGAAGCGGTTGTTGAAGTTTACAATGACCTCTTTTGAGCGGAAATTGGTGTCCAGGTTTTTCTCCTGATGGTTGCGCTCAAGCGATTGCTGCCACTGCTCCCTGTTTAGCCCGCGAATCCCTTCAGGCAGTTGGGGCAGGCGAATAAATTGTTCCACATCCCCGTTCCGCCAGCGGTATATGGCCTGTTTGCCGTCTCCCACTACCAGGCTCAGTTGCCCTATGGCCAGGCCGTTCTCTACAAGAGGCAGCAGGTTTTGCCATTGCAGCACTGAGGTGTCCTGAAACTCATCGATCATATAGTGTTGATAGCGTTCGCCAATGCGTTCGTAAATGAAGGGCACGGGTTGTTCGGCTACAATGGCCGAAATCTTGCGGTTAAAGTCGGAGATGTGCAACAGAACGTTCTCAGTTTTGATCTCTTCCAGGACACGATGCACTTCATTGAGCACACCCAGAGGGAAAAGATGCTGGCTTACAGCCCTTAACAGCTGGTAAAAACCAAGATAATCGCCTTTTATCCCGTGGATGTCAAGATAGCATTGTTGCAACTCCGGTTTGATGGTATCAATGACCGCCTTTTCTTCAGGTCCTGCCTTGCCCCCGTGCCACTTGTCCTCTTCCATGGTGGCCCGCACATAGGTATTAGGGCTTATTTTATCGGCTATATGCCCCTCAGAGAGATTCTGAAAGTAGGTATAAATCCCTTGCCTGCCCCTGTAAAAGTGTTCAGCTGCCAGGTTTTTTGACTGGATCAGATGCATGGCCTCTGTGGCTTTGTTTTTTGCATTTTGTTCAAAAACTTTGATCTTCCCTATGATGTCTTTCTGGATTTTCAGAAATTCATCGAGGGTTAGCTCTTTGAGCTTTTCGATAAAAGGGGTGCTGTCTTCATCCATCAGGGTCTTTGCCAGCTGCCCGATTGCGTTCTCAATGCGCAGGTCCCTCTCTTCATCAGCCTGGGTGAGCATAAACCGGATAAGCAATTCCGTAAGTTGTTCATCGCTGCCAGCACGGCTTATAAGCATATCCACTGCCTTCGACAGCAGGCTCTCCGAATCCATTTCTATTTCAAAATTTACCGGAATCCTAAGGTCGAAGGCAAAAGTTCTGACAATCCGGTGTACAAAGCTGTCGATGGTGCTTACTGAAAAATCGGAGTAGTTGTGCAGGATGTCGGTAAGGATATTCCCTGCATTTTTTATAAGATGATCCTCCGGGGGCGCATTAAACCCTTCCAGTCTGTACTCATGATTGATCTGGTCGAGCAGTGCTCGGGCTTTCTTGTCCCCGGGATTTTTGGAAAGCTTAGCCAAATTCCCGAGCTCTCCAATGATGCGGCTCTTCATCTCGGCAGCAGCAGCATTGGTAAAGGTGATGGCCAGGATCTGCCGCATCTTGCCCGGATGGGGCAAAACAAGCTTCAGGTACTCCTTCACCAGAGTGTAAGTTTTCCCGCTCCCTGCCGATGATTTATAAACATGGAAATTCTTCTTTTCCATAACATGATTTTGCAGACGAAGCTAAATATAATTTCCGGGAGTTGTCACCTTCTTATGGGAAAATTATCGAGACCCTGACCCCAAAAAAATACCCAACACTAACTCTACAAACCTGCAATTTGAGGATTTTAACCAGATGATTTAACACTACACGAAATTTTATAAACAACTTGTAGTAAGTTTTTTATAAATTTGGTAAAACACTACACTTCTTCAGACTCCTTTTTTGGCATCCTTTACTATACTCGTTTTTTAGCCCCTAATTAAATACATTTGCATTACCACTTAAATTTTTTCACCACCATGTTCTCTTTCAAACAGGCAAACAAATCAATTGAGCTCATCGACACCTTCCTCAATTGCATTGATGGGGGTGCGCTGATATTCAAGGAAGGGGTGAAGAACTACCTCTTCGGGAATCGGGAAAGTTTTGTGGATAACCTTAAGACGCTCTCCGCTCTTGAAACAGAAGCCGACATCACGCGTAGGAAAATCGAGAATATCCTGTACACCCAATCCCTTATGCCCCAGCTTCGCGGGGATATTTTAAGGTTGCTCGAAGTATTGGACAACATCATTGATATGGCAAAAAAGAACCTCTTCCAGTTTGACGTTGAGGTTCCCCACATCCCTGCTGAGCTGAACCAGGACCTGGTGAAACTCACCGAGGTTTCGGCCGCTGCCATTGTTTCAGTAATTCCCGCTGCCCGCGATTATTTCCGTAGCCCTGAAAAGGTGAAGGAGAAAATCCATCGGGTATATTTATATGAAAAGGAAGCCGACAAACTGGCCGATGCCATCAAGCGGAAGGTGTTTCAGGAAATGAATCACCTGAAGTTGAGCGAGAAGTTTCACCTCAGATATTTCACCCTGCATATTGAGACCATTTCAGATGCAGCTCAGGATGCGGCCGATATGTTATCTATCATGGCCATTAAGCGCACCATTTAAGGAAGAAGAAAGCGATGCTTTTCCTTGTTTTTTTATCAAGCGGTTTATTTTTGGGCTGGTCATTGGGCTCAAACGACGCTGCCAATATCTTTGGCACTGCCGTGGGCTCGCGAATGGTTTCCTTTAAGCGTGCCGCTTGGATCGCCAGCATTTTTGTCGTGCTTGGCGCAGTTTTTCAGGGGCGGGGTGCTTCTGAGACCCTTTCCAGCCTTGGGTCGGTTGACGCCCTTGCAGGGGCTTTTACCGTTTCCTTGTGTGCAGCCATTACTGTGTTCCTGATGACCCGCAGCGGGCTGCCAGTCTCCACCAGCCAGGCTGTGGTTGGCGCTATTGTTGGATGGACTGCCTTTACAGGAAACCAGGCAGATTATGGGGTTTTGACAAAAATTGTCAGTACCTGGGTGACAGGTCCCTTGCTGGGAATGCTGTTCGCAGCCCTGCTTTATTTATTGTTACGACGTAGCCTGACAAGAATGCAGATTCATGTGATCAAGCTTGATTCCATTATCAGGATTGGCTTGGTTGTAGCCGGAGCCTTTGGGGCATACAGTCTGGGCGCCAACAATATCGCCAATGTCATGGGGGTTTTTGTGGCTTCCGCACCAAACATTGAACTGAACTTTGGATTGTTTGTTCTCGATGGGGTGCAGATCCTATTCCTGATTGGCGGAATCGCTATCTCAGTGGGTATTTTTACCTATAGCCAGCGGGTGATGGAAACCGTAGGCCGGGGCATCCTCGCCCTGACCCCTGAAGCTGCCCTGGTTGTGGTGTTGGCACAAGCCCTCGTGCTATTCCTGTTTTCCTCTTCCTCCCTTTCTGATTCGCTGAACATGCTTGGGCTTCCATCCCTCCCCCTGGTGCCCGTTTCAAGTACTCAAGTGGTAGTCGGTGCCGTCCTGGGAATTGGCCTGGTGAAAGGGGTGAATGAGATAAAAGGGAAAACCATTGGAGGAATTGCCTTGGGATGGATCGCTACCCCCTTAGTGGCAGGGATCTTTACCTACCTGGGCCTTTTCTTTGTACAGAATGTGTTTGGCCTGGAGGTGTCAAAGCAATTGACTCAACCTGAACCTTCAATGGTGGAAACACAAACACTGACCAGGGGAATTCAAAACATCGATATGATCATGCCAGGATTGCTTATCCTGGCTGCACTGGCCATCGCTTTGCTGTTGTTTCTGTTTTTCCGCCAAAAGGAGTTAAGGCTCAAAACCGAAAATGATCTCCTGATGCACCAAAACCAGTCATACAACTCGCAAAAGGCCCTCAATGACCTTGAAATCAACGCCATTCAGTTGGAGAACACCATGCTGAGCAACAAGCTGGAACTTAAGCGTCAGGAACTCAACACCCTTCTGATGAACATCAGCGAACAAAGGACATTCCTCGAAAACATCTCCAGCCAGATCAAAGACCTGATTGGCTCGGAAGATATAAGGATGCGGGATGCCCGCCTGAAACAGTTGTCTGTCCTGATCAAACAAAAAATGTCCTTCACCAAGGAACTGGATGAATATTACGGACAAATCGAACAGGTGCATAGGGACTTTCATATAAAATTGGGCAACCGTTTCCCTGAACTGACCGAAAACGAAAAACGCCTGGCTACTTTGTTACGGCTCAATTTCTCGTCGAAGGAGATATCCACCTTCATGAATATCTCCCCCAAAAGCGTTGAAATTGCCCGCTATAGGCTCAGAAAAAAACTGGATATTAAACCCGGAGAAAATTTACCCCAGTTTCTTATCAACCTTTAAACAGTCGATGGCTCTCCGGCCAATTTGGAGTAAGAATTTTTAACGGAAATTGAAAAATAACCTTTGTTAATCTATTCACTAACCAATTTAAACGAGATGAGACAACTAAAAAAACTTCTTATTGTCTGTTTGTGTATGGGACTAAGTTCTTTGACTTACGGACAAGTTCGCAATGTAAATGGCAGG
The DNA here is from genome assembly GCA_012521995.1 of Bacteroidales bacterium. Lineage (GTDB taxonomy): Bacteria > Bacteroidota > Bacteroidia > Bacteroidales > UBA7960 > UBA7960. Next base: position 54,930 of record JAAYLH010000047.1, read on the forward strand.
GTTACCGATGCCGATACGGGTAACCCAATTGAAAATGTGCAAGTCATTGTGGATGACTCCGACATTTTCACCAAAACCAATACTTCAGGACAGTTTTCCATTGCCGTACCCGAAAATTCTTCTCTTGCCTTGCGTTTTTACCACCCTGACTTTGAAGAGGTAGTCAAAGCTTTGGGCGGAAGGTCCGAAATTCAAGTTGCCCTCTTTTCCAATATTCGGTATAATCAGTATGGTGCCAGGGTAGAACGCAACCGCCTCTTCCCCGAAGAACGCAACGGTATTCTTGTGCTCGAAAGCCAAGACCGGGGCTATCGGATTTGGCTCGATGCCAGAGCTAATGTTGATGGTGCTGCTTTTTTTGGCGATACGTATAACGATATTGGAAATGGTACTTCCATCAGAAGGGCACGGTTTGCCATTAAATCACAGTTTAATAAAAACTGGTATGGTGAATTTGATATTGATGTGGCCAATTCTGAACTTGAACTAAAAGACGCCTATGTTGAATATAATAACCTGAAAGGACTTTCTTTTAAGGTCGGAAATTATAAAGAAGTCTTCTCTGCTGAAAGAGCTACCACTTCCAGGTATACTCAGTTTATTGAGAGACCGAATGTGGCCAATGCGCTCGCTCCTTCACGTACCATTGGTGCAGGGGTACAGTACAACAAAAACTGGTTTCTGGGTTATGGTGGCGTTCACTTCCAGAATGTTGACGATCTGGAAGAAAGGCTTTTCTCCAAGGATGCCAATAAAGACTTTGGAATTGATGAAGGCTATTCTTTAACAGGGAAAATTGTTGCCATGCCCTGGTATAAAGACCTGACCAGGGGTTTGCACATCGCTTTGGCTGGCTCCTATCGTACGCCAAAAACTTCAGCTGAAGTCATTGGCTCTACCCGATTCGACACCCGTTCACTTTCTTCAATAAACCGCAAAAAATACATGGATACAGACGATATCACCTCGGTTGACCATACCGTTCTGGGAAATGTTGAGTTGGGTGGGTATTACAAAAATCTGCGGTTTCATTCCGAATTTATGATGGCCGATGTGCATCGCCTCGATGAAATGCCCACCGAACGGTTTAATGGGTTTTTTGTTCAGGGCGCAGTGTTGTTGTTCGGCGGTAATTATGTGTACAATACCGGCGAAGGCGAATATACGCAATCAGTAAGAGGTAAAAAGTGGGGCGACATTGATCTGGCTTTCCGTTATGATTATCTTAATCTGAACAGCCGCGGTGAAGGCAACATCATGGGTGGCGCCGGCGAAGGCTATACATTTGGTATTAACTACTATGCCAACTATAATGTGAAGATTTCGCTCAACTACGCTTATCTTAATCACGACCGTTATGCAACGGGAAAAAACAAACTGTTTGTCGGCTATAATGAGGCTGGGGAACTTACAATCAACGGAATGTCTGTGGTTGATCCAGAAGGCACTGCCGGTGAGGATTTCCATATGATCGCCGTGAGATTTGAAGTAGCATTTTAATTGAAAACGCAAAATTCTTAAAAGAATGAGAACAAAAAATCTGTTAATCGTAATAGCGCTTGTGGTCTTTGGATTTACAGGCTGTGTGAAGGACGAGGTCTATGTGGATGATTCCGCTACAGCCGAGTCTCCCATTGTAATGAATGAAGTCTATTCAAGGGGCGTTCCCGAAAACCCCGACTGGGTAGAAGTCTATAATACCTCCAATGAGGCCGTCGATATCAGTGGATATAAGATCTATGATGGTGGTGGCCAATCAGGTGCAAAACCAAAAATGGAATTCCCTGCAGGTACCATTGTTCCCGCTAAAGGGTTCTACGTGATCGTAGTGGATACCGAAGATCCCGCTGGTTTTGGTTTATCCAGCGGCGGCGACATCCTTTGGCTTGAAAATGCAACGGATGAAATAATCGATAATGTGGAGATTCCGGCGATGCCCATCGAAACCACATCCTATGGTCGTATGCCCGATGGCAGCGACAACTGGCAGATCCTGGAAACCATTACCCGTGGCGCCGCTAATGATGACTCGCCTGCCCCGGAAACATCCGATATCTTGATGAATGAAGTTTATTCAAGAGGTATTGAAGGTAACCTTGACTGGGTTGAAATCTACAATGTTTCTGACAATGAAATCGATGTCAGTGGTTTCAAAATTTATGACAGTGGCGCGGAGTCAGGTTCCAAGCCCAAAAAAGAGTTCCCGGCAGGTTCACTGATCCCCGCCAAGGGTTTTCTGGTTATTATTGTCGATGACGAGGAAGATAGCGGGTTTGGCATTTCCAGCGGAGGTGAAACTCTCTGGCTTGAAAATGCCTCCGGCGAAATTATCCACACCCTGGAAGTGCCTGCTTTGCCTGTCGAAACGACTTCCTTTGGTGCATACCCCGACGGAACTGACTCCTGGCAAATCCTCGAATTTGTTACTCGCGGCTCGGCCAATAACAATGGTGCGGCTCCCCTTATCAAATTGAATGAGGCCTACTCCAGAGGATATGACGGAAACCTTGACTGGGTGGAAGTTTTCAATACCTCTGCCGAAGAGGTAGACATCAGTGGATATAAAATCTATGACAATGGTGGTCTGTCAGGCTCAAAGCCTAAAAAGGAATTTCCCTCTGGATCCCTTGTCCCCGCCAATGGCTTTCTGGTCATTGTTGTGGATGATGAAGAGGAAAGTGGCTTTGGTCTTAGCAGTGGAGGTGATAATGTTTGGCTCGAAGATGCTGAAGGCAATGTGATTGACTTTGTCGCAGTTCCTGCACTTGAGGAGACCCAGTCATTCGGACGCTTTGCCGATGGCGCCCATAATTGGCAAATCCTGAATTTCGTTACCCGCGGATCTGCCAACAGCGATGTGGCCGATGCCCCGGCCATCGTTATGAACGAAGCCTTTTCCAGGGGCGATGATGCCAAGCCCGACTGGATTGAGGTTTACAACAAATCTGCCGCCGAAATCGACATCAGCGGTTACAAAATTTATGATAGTGGCGGTTTTTCCGGATCAAAACCCAAAAAGGTTTTCCCCGCAGGATCTGTGATCCCTGCCAATGGTTTCCTTGTGATCGTCGTTGATGATGACGATGACAGCGGCTTCGGCCTGGGCAGTGGCGGCGATGACGTTTGGCTCGAAAATGCCGATGGTAGTGTGATTGATTTCGTGATGATCCCTGCCCTGGAAGTAACCCAGTCGTTTGGCCGCATTGGAGATGGTGCTTTTAACTGGGAAATCCTGAATACGATCACGGAGGGTTCTTCTAACAGCAGATAACATAAAACAACCTGTTAAGAACCGCCCTAAGGGTTAATTCTGCTCAGTGTATTCACTGGCCGATAAGCAAGGGAAGGGGTGTATAGAAATACTGCCTTTGTGCACCCCTTCCAGCTTGCCTTACAGGGATCCTTATAAAAACTAAAACGATATGAATCAGGAAAAACTTAAAATTGGGGAAATCTCCAAACCACGCTTCGAGTTCAGGTCCTTTGGCCAGGACTTCGACGAAGCCCACTTCCGTATGTCACGCCTGTCAGTGCCGGTCCCCGAAAAAGTATGGGAACGTCACTCCGACGAGATCTATATCCTCTCGCAAACCAACAATATCAACAACACCAAGATCCGCGACGGTAAAATGGATATCAAGACCTACGTCCAGACCCTGGATGGCCTCGAACAATGGAACCCCCTGATGAAGGGTGAATTCCCTATTAAAGCTGAAGTCCTGAAACAGGAAGTATTTCCTGCCTTCCAGGTGGAAATGCCAACCCTTGACAAGGCAGAATATTCCTTTGAGGAATTCCTTGCCATGATCCAAAAACATCCTGACCTCCAGGCCGTCCGGGTCCATAAGGAACGCTACGGATATATGGTGAACAACACTATATGCGAATTCGGGTATGTGCTCATCAACGGCGCCATGGTGGCCACCATCAATTCCGAATCCACCGAGGTCGACGACATCAAAAAAACCATGAAGGACCTTGGCTTGGAAGACGTCGAAAACATCAACTACCTCCAGGCCATAAAACGCGTGATCGGGTGGATTGATAAGCCCCTGGCCAATGAATAAACGATTGTCAGGATGCTGTTTTCCGTTTTCACGGGTGGCCTGCCTGAGTGTATTCATTTAAGCCGAACACATCGAAAACCAAGACCATCCCGACACCCATCTAATCGATCATAACCATTTAACCAATCAAAAAATGCCACAAGAAATAGAACGCAAATTTTTGGTCAAAGGCGACTTCAAGCCCTTCGTAACCAAGCAAACCCGCATTGTGCAGGGCTACCTTTCTTCGGTGCCCGAACGGACGGTCAGAGTGCGGATCAAGGGAGAAAAAGGATTTCTGACCGTCAAGGGAATTGGCAGTGAATCGGGCGCCTCTCGTTATGAGTGGGAAAAAGAGATCAGCCTGGATGAGGCCAGGGACCTGCTGAAGATCTGTGAACCCGGGGTCATCGACAAGATCCGTTACCTTGTGAAGGCCGGAGAACATACCTTTGAAGTGGATGAGTTTTTTGGCGATAACCAGGGCCTGATCATGGCCGAGGTGGAGCTCTCCTCGGAAGAAGAGGCTTTCGAAAAACCAGCCTGGCTTGGCGAAGAGGTCACAGGCTATACCCGTTATTATAATTCGATGCTGATGAA
>JAAYLH010000048.1 GCA_012521995.1 Bacteroidales bacterium
GGGAAATATTTCCAATTTTATTTCATCGCTTTCGAAGGCCAATGTGGCCCTTTCAGTGAGCCTTACGGCTGTAGCCACGCTTTCGGCGACGCTGATGACGCCGCTGAATTTTGCCCTTTGGGGTGGCATGTATGTAAGGTATTCCACCCGGGCCATGCATTTGAACATCCCCATCGAGATCGATTTCCTTCAGATGGCCCAAACCGTGTTTATCCTTTTGGGCGTCCCATTGCTCCTGGGGATGTATGTCGGGAACCGCTTTCCGCAATTTACAAAGAAATACCTCAAGCTCATCAAGATAGGCTCCATTTTGCTTTACCTGGTCTTTATCTTCGGGGCTCTGTATGCCAATCTTGAACATTTTGCCGGGAGCATCCTGCCTATCGGCATCTTGGTATTGCTTTTAAATGTTGTGACCTTGTCAAGCGGATTTCTTGTTGGGACCATTTCCCGGGTTTCGCGGGCCGACCGCCGGACGCTGAGCATAGAGACGGGCATCCAAAACTCGGGCCTGGCGCTAATTCTGATCTTTAACCCCAAGCTCTTTGATGGGAATGGGGGTATGGCATTTATGGCGGCCTGGTGGGGCATCTGGCAGATGATCAGCGGACTGGTGCTTGCTGCCATCCTTTCGCGGATAAAAATCCCTGTGCTTCGCGAAGCAAGGGTTCCGGTGGATTCATCCAAATAATGAACCTGCGGGGTTGCCTGTTTTGACCGGCCGGGTTTTTTGTTTGTGAAACCTGAACTAGGCCATATGAAAGCCCCGCTGGTTCAGCTCTTTGGCAGCAAGATAAGGATATGTATTTTCATCAAGCGGATAGTCCCAGCAACCCATTGAGTGGAATATTTCTCCTCCGAACCCCGATTTGAAGCGGTAGAGTCCATAAAGGGGATGGGAAGGATCGGGGGAAGGGGATACCCCAAACATGTCGTAATCGGAGCAGCCCTTTTGTTTGGCGAGGTTGATGGCTTTCCACTGCAGGGCGTAGGTGGCCATCAGGTTCTTGTTCCGGTTGGAAGAGGCCCCGTAGAGGTAGGATGCCCTGCTATCGGCAATCACCAGGAACATGGCCGCCAGGGCTTGTCCATCGTGTTCGGCAACGAGCAATTTCACCTCGGTATCGGTTTGTTCCTGACGTGCTGTCATCACTGCCCTGAAGTAATCCAGGTCGTGCAGGAAGAAGTGGTTGCGGGCGGCGGTTTCCCCATACATGTCATACCAAACTCCGAGGTCTTCCATGCCCATTTCGTGCACCTCAACGCCCTTGCGAGCCGACAGGCCAATGTTGTAGCGTGTTTTGGGCTTCATGCGCTGAAGCAGCTCGGCAGGGCTTTTTTTCAGGTCAAGGAACAAGGTATTGCTGGGGAGGTTGTTGGAAGCTGTCTTACGAAAGTTCCAGTTGATGGTGTTGATATTGAAGCGCAGTTCCTGCATCGACTGCTCAGGCGGGCCCAGCCACCACCCATCCTGGTCGTAATATTGGTTGTCGCCTGCCCATAACGACTCCCAGAACAGGTCGTAGCGAATAGAGATACAATTTTTGGGAAGGAAAGGACGAAGACATTCTGATAATTCCTCCAGGAACACTCCTTGCTGTTCCTGTGAAGGCTCGAGCTCAGGCCCATAGGGGACATAAGCCATTGTGTGCTGTTTGCTGATGGGTTTGATCATAAGGAGCACATCCGAGCTGAGCATCCCCCGCTGCACAGGGTCGTTAAACAATCCACTGCGGCTTGACTTGAATTCAATGGCCCTGGATTCCTCTCCCATTTTTTGTTTCACCTTTGACCAGAAAGCAGTCTGCTGAACTATGGGGGTCGAGAAAAGGCATTCGGCTTCTTTGGGCTTAATTTCTGTAAGCATTTCTGTTGGTTTCCCGTGGAAATTTTCAAAAAAACAAGAAAAATGATTTCAATCTAAACCTTGCTGAAGCGGGCAAATGTAGCCCTAATAAGTGATAAATCCAAATTAATGAAAGAGGCAAAAATGTCATTATGAGCTGATAATGATAGGACAAGGGGAAGAGGTTGATGCAGCGTAGAATTACTGCTTTACGGACTTATCCCAGCGGAGCATTTCTTTTTTTCGTTCGGCACCCGGCGATAATAACCATTCTTCCCACTTGCCCGGAGGACCCGATGGCAGGGAGTCAGAAAAGCAAGCGAGTTTTTTCCCACGGCTTCGCCTATGGCTCCGGATGCATAACTATTGCCGAATTTTTTTTGCAATTTGTCCATATGTAATGGTCTCTCACCCGGGTAGTGAAACCGGCCTTTGCCAAAACTTAGGCTGGAAAGGTGTTCCACAGAGGTGAAGGGTAATGGGGCTGAGGTAGCTGAAATCCCCGGTGAAGCAAAGCCTGACATGCTCCATGATTGGGTTGGCCTGGTTGTCTCAAGGCATTCCTTGGTAATGGGTTTTCATGTCAATAAGAGCTTTTTCTTTTTTACCTATGAATGCAAGGAAATATACATTCCGTTTTGAGGTTGCCACCAATTAATTCTCCGAAAGGGCTATTAAAAAAGGACCAATAAAACGCAACCCTATTCACGGTTTCTTTGCTTGTATTCCAAGGTGTTCTGTTTGGTTTTAATCTTTTGTTCACCGGGGTTACAGTCTCATTTGGGAAATCTGTACTATTGAAAAGGCAATATGGGTATCCCGGAAGGAGATTTAGGTATTTTGTTTAGGAAGAATTAATATCTTCCAGAGGTTAATTTTGTCATTCAAAAAAACAAACGTGAAGGGTTTCCAGGCAAGCCACCTTGCCAGGCGCAGTATTTTCAATACATTTGACAATGGAAAAAGAAAATGCATTACAGAACTACATAAAAATGCGCGATGAGGTGGATGCGCATTGTGCCAGGCTTTACGCCCTGCATTCCTCTCATTTAAATTGTGGTGAGGGTTGTGACAAGTGTTGCATGGACTTTGGTATTTTCCCTGTGGAATATTATAGCATTATAGAGCAGGCAAGCAAAGACCTGACCAAAGGCCAACAGCAAACTTCTGAAATGGATTGCCCTTTTCTGGTGGACCATCGCTGTGTGATCTATGCCGCCCGCCCGATCATATGCCGCACTCAAGGCTTGCCTTTATTGTTTATGGGCGAGGAAGGATGGGAACTCTCAGCTTGCGAACTGAACTTCAATCAATTTGATTTCGGGGAATTCCACCAAGAGAACACCTTCCCCCAGGACCGGTACAACAGCCGTCTTTACCTGATCAACAAGGAATTCATTGAAACCCTTGCTGGTAAGCCTTACCAGCCCACCGACCTGATCCCGCTTCGTCAACTTTTTCAGAAATATTTGAAGCATTGAGTAAAAAAATTTGTTTGTATGAATTTTTTCATTTTTTATGTTTATTTTCTAATCATTCATTACACCACGCTCTTACCATGCTCTTGTCAAGGCCGTGTGAGCTTCTTGTCCGGCTTTCCTGCACAGGACGAAGGCAGGACGATGATCGGATTTGGGAGGGGTAAAAGCCCTTGATTTACAAGGAATAAAGGCCTGGTCAGGCAATAAATGGACCCCGACGAAAAAAACTCACCGGATGACGGGCTGCCATCCGGTGAGAAAAGAAGTTGCAACAGATCAGATTCTTTCAAAAGGAATCTGAAAAAAATCAGGTTTAGCCTTTGAAGGTAACGCCCAGTCCTTTGGCCACGCCTTCGCCCAGTTTCTGGCTGGTTTTGAAGAAATGGCCCAGCTGGCGCTGGATGATCTCGTCCTTTTTGGGGCCGCAGATGCCTTTCATATGGCCCACGATATTGTTGATGGTGTTCTGCTGTTCCTGGGGAGTCATGACCTTTTCGAACAGCATTCCGGGCTGGGTGAAGTGGTCGTCGTCGTTCTCGTTGCGGTCATACCAGTCGGCTACGTTCGAGTCGAGCACCATTGGTGGTTCCTTCTGATCGGGCATCGCTACGATGTCATCGAAGCTGTTGGGGTGGTAGTTGGGAGAAGACCCGCCATTGTCGTCGACGCGCATAGAGGCGTCGCGCTCATAATTGTTGACTTGGGTGATGGGGCGGTTGACGGGGATCTGCTCGTAGTTGGCGCCCAGGCGGTAGCGGTGGGCATCGGGATAGGAGAGGAGCCTGCCCTGCAGCATCTTGTCGAACGAATAGCCCAGGCCGTCCACCACGTGGGCAGGGGCAAAGGCCGATTGCTCGACATCGCGGAAGTAGTTCTCGGGAATCTGGTTGAGTTCCATCACGCCCACGTCGATGAGGGGGAAATCGCCGTGAGGCCAAACTTTAGTCAGGTCGAAGGGGTTCCATTTGAAGGTTTTGGCCTGTTCTTCGGTCATTACCTGGATCTTCATCGTCCACTTGGGGAAATTGCCGCCTTCAATGGCCTTGATGAAGTCTTCCTGGGCCCAGTCAGGGTTCTTGCCGCGCATCTCATCGGCTTCGGGGCCGGTGAAGTTTTTGATGCCTTGCTGGGTTTTGATGTGGTATTTTACCCAAACCCTTTCGTTCCTGGCATTGATCATACTGAAGGTGTGGCTTCCATAGCCATTCATATTTCGATAGCTATAGGGCGTTCCGCGGTCGCTGAACAGGACGATTCCCTGGTGCATCGTTTCGGGATTCAGGCTGAAGAAATCCCAGAACATCGTGGCATCCTTGAGGTTGGTTTTGGGATTGCGTTTCTGCGTATGGATGAAATCGCTGAACTTCTTGGGGTCCTTGATGAAGAATACAGGGGTATTATTTCCCACCAGGTCCCAGTTTCCATCTTCGGTATAGAATTTTATGGCGAATCCCCTGGGGTCGCGCTCGGTGTCGGCGCTGCCCTTTTCACCGCCCACGGTGGAGAAGCGGACGAACACCCTGCATTCGTTGCCCACCTTCCTGAACAGCCCAGCGCGGGTGTATTTGCTGATGTCGTGCGTGACGGTGAATTTCCCAAAAGCGCCCGTTCCTTTGGCGTGTACCACCCTTTCGGGGATGCGCTCGCGGTTGAAGTGGGCCATTTTTTCGTGAAGGATAAAGTCCTGCAACAGGATGGGCCCGCGCGGGCCTACGGTCATACTGTCTTCGTGCTTTGCATAGGGAATGCCAGCTGCCGTCGTTAGTTTTTTCTTTTTCTCCATAAGCTTTCTTTTTTAGGTTTGAATGGTTTGGTTTATCTGGGTCTATGTATCAGTCTGAGAATTTTCCTGTCAGGTTCACCTGGATATCCCTGATGATAAAGCCCGGGATGTTCTTTTCTTCAAAGTATTTTGCCAGGACCTTATCCAGCAAGGGGTCGAAATAATCTTCGATTCTCTCGGTGCCTTCGCCGTGGAGGTGGTGATGTTTTTGGAGGATGGCATCGTAGCGCATCACATCCTTTTCGGTCCTGACTTTTTTGATCAGGCCGCTGGCGTCAAGGCTTTCGAGCGCACGGTAAACGGTTGCGGTGGAAATGCTGGGGAAGTGGTTTTTCACATACCCAATAATGTTGTCGGCCGTGGGGTGTTCACCCAGCACTACCACTGCCTCCAGGATGATCAGCCGCTGAGGGGTGACCTTTAATCCTTTTTCGATTAAGAGGTTGCGGATATCCTTGACAGACATAATTTCATCATTAAATGATAACGATTCCCATTTAGGAACAAACAAATATAAGAAAATTTTATTCAACTAATTAAGGAGTGTAAAAATCTTATTAACAATTTGTTAAAAGGGAATCTGGGCCAGAAAAGACTGTTTAATGAAATTATTTTTTTAAGGTTCTGCTTCGGTGGGGAAGGATTTTGTTGAGGCCGCCCATCCATTTGGAGTCCTTTGAGATTTCAGGCATTTCCTCCACCGGGTCGATGATGCCATAGGGATAGCTGGGGGCGCCACAAACCACCACAAGGCTTTCCTTGTCGATGCGTTTCTGCAAGGCCCTGACATCCATATGGAAATGGTCGGTGAGGGGAATTCTAACCAGCTCGAGGTCGAGCAGATGGGCCGCTTTTTCGAATGCAGGGTGAACCCTGGCAGGTGCCAGGATCTTTTTTTCTCTTGCGGTTTTTATGTTTGTGTTGAGCCCATTCGCGATAGGTGAACATTGCCAGGATGATGCTTTCGGTGCCACCCGAACTCATCGTTCCCACGGCATGCGGGTTGTGAACCATCTGGGCTGTTATTGAAAGAACTTCAGCCTCCATTTCTTTCAGGCCGGGGAATGCAAAAGCATTCAGGTAGTTTTCTGAAAAATAACTCGTGTAGGTTTTCTGCAACAGTTCATTGTGTTCATCATTCAGGTAATATACCAGGCTCTTCACCTTCCCCTGCTTCCACCGGATGTCCTCCCAGCGGCGTTCTTCCAGTTCACGGAGGATGTCTTCAGGCGGACTGCCTTCAGTTGGGAAAAGATTATGCTCTATTCCTTTGGTTTTTTGGTCATAAACTGAGAACCTGAACAAGGAAGGGAATGAAGAATTTCTTCTGGAAATGTACAAAAATTAAAACAATTATTTAATAAAATGGGCAAAAAACCGAAGGTCTTCCTTCTGGTTTTTGGAAAAGAAGCAATTGGTAATCAGGTCATGAATACTTTCCGGGTTTGAAAGGCCCTTGTGAAACCCTTTTACAAAAAGGGTCTCCAATCAAACACAGTCCTTCGAATGCCCTTTTACAACCAGGGTATTAATCATCAGGCATAATCGGGAATGGAAGCTAAAATTAGGCAATCCTTTTTCTCCAATGACCCCTGTTTGAACCTATACGTTTCCCTTGTGATTTAGGAGCCTCCGCTGTTATTGTGTTGTTCAGCAGGGGATAGGACTCATTGATTGTCTCAGGGATTTGTCTTCCGATGAGGCGCTGGATGTCATTCAGGAATGCTTTTTCCTCGGCATCGCAGAAAGCAATGGCAGAGCCGTTGGCGCCCGCGCGGCCGGTTCGGCCAATGCGGTGCACATAGGATTCGGGGATGTTGGGCAATTCAAAATTAATCACATGCGAGAGATCATCGATATCAATTCCCCTGGCTGCGATATCCGTTGCAACGAGCACCCTGGTTTGTCTCGATTTAAAATTGTTTAGCGCCTTCTGACGGGCATTTTGCGACTTATTGCCATGGATGGCTTCTGCCATAATCCCGGCCCGGCTCAGGTCACGTGTGACCTTGTCGGCACCATGCTTGGTGCGGGTAAACACCAATGCCCTGTCAATGGTTTCCCCTTTTAAGACTTCAATGAGCAGGTTCTTTTTATTTTTCTTATCCACAAAATAAACGGACTGGTTGATGGTGTCAACGGTGCTTGAAACGGGCGTAACAGATACTTTTGAAGGATTCACCAGAATGGTATCGGCCAGTTGAACAATGGCGGGTGGCATAGTGGCAGAAAAGAACAGGGACTGCCTTTTGCGGGGCAGGCGCGCTATCACCTTTTTAACGTCGTTCACAAAGCCCATATCGAGCATGCGGTCGGCTTCATCCAAGACAAAAAATTGGATGCTGTCAAGCTTCACGTGGCCCTGGTTCATCAGGTCGAGCAGTCGGCCGGGGGTAGCAACAAGGATATCAACGCCCTTTCTCAGGGCATTCACCTGGCTGTTTTGGTTTACGCCACCAAAAATGACGTGATACCTAAGGTTTGTATGGTGACCATAAGCGGCAAAGCTTTCGCCGATTTGTATGGCCAGCTCTCGGGTAGGGGTGAGGATAAGGCTCCTGGTCGGGCGCTTATCAGCATGATGGTTTATTTCCCTGGAAAGCAGTTGAATAATGGGAATCGCGAAAGCAGCTGTTTTGCCTGTGCCTGTTTGGGCGCAACCCAAAATATCTTTCCTGTTTAGAACCAGTGGGATGGCTTGTGCCTGGATCGGCGTGGGAGTGGTATAACCCTCTTTCTTTACAGCCCTGAGGATGGGTTCAATTAAATTTAAATTTTCAAAAGTCATTATTTAGTATTTGTTTTCAGACCGGAATCAATAATAAAGGTTCTAGTTCACCGGTCTGATGAAAAAGAATGCTTTTTGTTTAAACTTTTAATGGTGGGGAATAATATTCCGGAGGTATTGGCAGAATGACTTCTGTCGCATCGACTGTGTGTGCAGCCCTTTATTAACGTTTAAACCTGCCCAATCATCCTGGGACTTTCTGCCGTTTTCAAAATTTGTTTTTTCGGCAAGGGCAAAGGTATATATAATAACCTTGGCTTTTACAAAGTATTGAAAAAGCGGTCCACCAACACCTCTTTGGGCAAGACAAAAGAATCTTCTGTCAGGAGCTTTCTCATTTGCGAGGCCCAATAGGGTGCCTGGATTACGCCCCTTGATCCCAGTCCGTTGAAGATGGCCAGCTGGGGGTGGAGGGGGTGGAAACCCAAGATGGGGATCCGGTCTTTAGACACGGGACGCACCCCTGCCCAGTGGTCAACCACATCGTAGGTCACCTTGAGCATCCTGTTCAGTTTTTCTTTTAACTCCTGCAAGCCCTGTTTGGTCGGTTCATTGTCGAGGGATTGCTGGCTGTAGTTAGCCCCCACCCGGAATCGCCCCTGGTCCAGGGGAAGGATAAAGACTTCGTCTCTGAGGATGTATTGCTCTTCAAGTTCGGGAGCAAGGATTTCCAAGACTTCGCCCTTGTTGGCCGAAATCCCATATTCCTTGAACCATGGGTTATTGAGGGCTCCGGGGCCTTCACAAAAGACGATGCATTCGGTTGATAGCTTATCGCCGACCCTTACGCTTCCTGCATGGAGACTTATTTTGGAATAATTGAGCTTCTGTTCAATCAGTAGCCCTTTTCCTCTGAACCACCGGGACAAGGCGTAAACCAGACCGGGGACTTCCACAAAGCCCGAATTAGTTGTGAGAACAACCGCTTTTCCCGGGTTGAGGCCGGGAAATCCTCCTGCAGGGATGATTTGCAGGATATGATCCTTCAATTCATTTTGCATAGCCTTTTTCCATTCAGGCATGGTTTGAGGAAGGATTAGCCTGGCAGTAGGGGTTTCAAACAGGAACTTATTTTCCAGCTGCGTTTCAAGTTCCAAATAGGTGTTTTTCAAGGCAGGAAACAGGAGGTCAAATCGATCGGTCTGTCGTATCTTGCGGGCCACTAGCGGGTGAAACATCCCGGCAGCAGCCTTGGATGCCGTATCGGGTAATCCAGGATCCATCACCCGGAAATCCACCCCGTGCTTCCACAGCTCCCAGGCCAGCAAGCTGCCTGCAAGACCCTGTCCGATAATCAATATTTGAGTATGGATCAATGTGTGATTATTTTTATAGAATTGGTTTTCAATGTTTAAAGATAATATTTATCAGGGATAATAAAAATACCTCAGGTAAAATCACTAAAATTATGTAAATGAAGACTTTTAAAAGAACACCAGACGTTTTAGCATAACCGTAAAAGCGGCGAGTAATTGTTTTCGCGGCTGAATGGGGAAGTATTCCGCCATAGAACCCTTTCCCTTTACCACTGAGTGTGCGTTGATAAGCCCTATTCTTTCCGGGATGCCCTTTTTGTGGCACTGGTCGGTCCTCAGGGCTATGGGTGCATATACGTTGTCCGCGAGGGAATAAACGCCCAGATGAGGGTTCCGGAGCCCTTGATGAAGGGTTCCTCGGCTTTTTGGGATTTTGTTCCTGCATTAGAAGGAATGCATTTAGGCCGGGCCTTTGAGGATGATGGTCGGTCTTTTCTGAAGCTGAAGGTCAAGCTAAGGTCAAGGAACGTTGCCGTTGGCCTTACGTATGAATTTTTTATCGAAACCAATGTGGGCAAGTGCTTTTGCCCCCGGAATTCAATGAACTTTCCAGAAAGGAATATATGGTTTGTTTGGATATGCGTAATGATTATGAAATCGAAGTCGGTCGTCTTAAGGGTGCCCTTTGCCCGCCCTCTTCCAGCTTCTGCGGAGAGGTGGTGGTGGAACAATTGCCGAATGAGAAAGACTGCAATATCCAGCTTTATTGCACGGATGGGTTGCACTGTGAGAAGGACAGCGCCAGGATGAGGCACCATGGTTTTCAGGATGGGAGCCAGTTGCATGGTGGGTGCATTGCCTTTACGGAGGAAGTAAGGAAACACGAGCTTGGTTCGAGGTTTATCGGAAAGAGCTTCGGTTTTGATGAGCATATTGGTGAACGTATCATCCCTGATGTTATTTCTTGTTGTTATTCCTGCGGAGAGACCTGTGACATAGATGTCAACTGTGTATACGACCCTTGCCACCGTTTGTTTGTTCAATGCCAGGGGGGCATCCATTCGTTGAAAGGATGCTGTTGTAAGGAATGTAAGGAGGCCCAGATTCTACAAAAAAGGCTTGAACAATCTGCTTCCTTGGAGGTTTAAAAAAAGCACTGATCTTGAAAGGTGCTACAAAAAATGCAGATAGGAAAGCCCCATAATTTCTGGATGACCCATGGCCATCCACTTTTCGCCCTGGCTCCGATGGAGGATGTCACCGACACGGCTTTCCGCGAGCTGGTGCTGCGGCTGAGCGATCGCGGACAGTTGCACGTGCTTTATACTGAGTTTACATCCACCGATGGGCTTTGCCATCCGATTGGCCGCGAGAGGGTGAACCACCGGTTGAAAGTCTCCGAAAGCGAGCGCCAACTTCTCAGGGAAAAGAACGTTAAGATCGTGGCCCAGGTATGGGGTAACAAGCCTGAGAAGTATTTCCAGGCCATCCGTTATATTGAGGACAACTTTGATTTCGATGGTATCGACATCAATATGGGCTGCCCGGTGCGCAACGTTGTGGCTCACGGGAGTTGCTCGGCACTTATCAATCAGGAGCCCCTGACAGGGGAAATCATTGCCGCTGCACGTGAAGCGACCAAGTTGCCTCTGAGCGTAAAGACCCGCCTGGGGGTGAAGCAGGTGGATACTGAGCGCTGGATGCAATTCTTGTTACGGCAACCTTTGCAAGCAATCATTCTCCACGGGCGTATCCAGAAACAAATGTCGCAGGGTCAGGCAAACTGGGATGAGATTGGCAAGGCCGTGGAGATGCGTGATGAACTGGCGCCGCACATCCGAATCATTGGTAACGGGGATGTGGATACAATTGCAGATGGACTTTCGCTTAGCCTGAACTATGGCACGGATGGAGTAATGATCGGCAGAGGAATATTTAAAAATCCCTGGTTGTTTTCACCTGAAAGGGGAGAAGTTAAGCCGGAAGAAAGAATAAAAACCTTGATGATCCATCTTGATGTATTTGAAAAGAATTGGGGAACTGAAAAGCATTTTGCTATTCTCAGGCGTTTTTTCAAGATTTATCTGAATGGTTTTCCTGGCGCTGCCGAACTGAGACAGCAGATGATGCAGGTTAACCATTACGCGGAAGCCCGGATGGTAATCTTAAATTTCAAGCAGGCGATGCAGGAAGGGCAAAATGGAGGACTTGAAGGTTTTTGATTCAATGATGTTAATAAGACGGGAGGACGGTTAGTCCATAAGTTAGGTATCTCGCTAATAATCAGCAAGGGCAGCATGAGAAAAGAAAAGTGCTATGGCAGAATTGGCCTCTTAGGAGAGGCCTTTTAATATGTAATAGACAAGACTTGATCTGACAGCGGGGTATTTTTTGCCTATTTTGGCCATGCGTTTTCAGAGGCATTTTCTCTTGGAATGATCTCTGAAAACAGGGGGCTTAAACGGCCCCCTGGACCATTCCAGTCGGACAGGCTATTCCTGACAGGTTGGTCGCCACCAGAGCCTGTTTCCGCTTGACCTGTCGGGTTCAAATTTACAACATTTTGGTATTGAGTCTCAAGCATTTTGTTTTTTGCAAGATCAAGTGACTCTTTCCATGTTTGCATTGGTGTTCTGCCAAAGCAATATTTGCCTGAATGGGTTCTTTGATTGTTGTACTCATCCAACCAAACATCCAGATCTTGTTGAAGCTGTTCAATGGAGTTGTAAATCTTTTTTCTGAACGCCACTGCATAAAACTCATCCTGGATCGTTCGGTGAAAACGTTCGCAAATTCCATTTGTTTGCGGGTGCCGGGCTTTGGTCCTGGTGTGATCAATATCCTCCACTGCAAGGTAAAGTTGGTATTCATGGTGTTCCCTTGCCCCACAGAACTCCGTACCTCTGTCGGTGAGAATACGCAGCAGCCTGATGCCACTTTCCTCAAAGAGAGTTATAACCCTGTCGTTGAGCAGATCTGCGGCCACCAGGGCGTTTTTGCGGTCGTAAAGCTTAGCCTGGGCAATCTTGGAATAAGTATCAATAAAAGTTTGCTGATAAATCCGCCCTACACCTTTAATGGTTCCAACATAATAGGTGTCTTGTGCTCCCAGGTATCCGGGATGGTAGGTTTCTATTTCACCTTGAGCCTGCTTTTCTTCCTTGGCTTTTTCAAGGGCGGCTACTTGTGCTTCTGTAAGGATCACGCCTTGATTGGCTGAATGTTTCTCAAGATTCTTAAGGCGCTTGGAAAACTTCTCTAAGTCATGGCGCAACCAAACCGAACGCACCCCGCCAGGGGAAATGAAAATGCCCTTTTTCCTAAGCTCATTTGAAGCTCTTACCTGGCCGTAGGCAGGATAAGCCAGTGCAATATTAACCACAGCTTCTTCAACAGCCTCTTCAACACGGTTTTTCATTATTGGCTTCTTGCGGGATATTTCCTGCAATGCCTCTGGACCGCCATTTTCGTAAAGGTCCTTAAACCGGTAAAAGCTATCCCGGCTAAAGCCAAATATCTTGCACGCTTGAGATACATTGCCCAATTGTTCGGCAAGATTTAATAATCCTAGCTTGGTTTTGATTAATTTTACTTCTGTATTCATTGTCTGACAGTTTTTGGGGGGTTAAACTTATTTGTGTTTGGAGATTCAAATTTAGTTTAATTCCCCCACTGTCAGATTAAGTCGTGACTAGTTCATTTAATAAGTTTGAAAGCCTTTATTTCCTTACAGCCATTTCCTTCTTATTACCGTTAAAAAAGACACACCGTATTTTCTTGTGAATTTACCGGGTTTCTTTCAGGTACTTGAACAATTCGTTATCGGTAGTCAGGATAATGCTGGTTTGCTTATCCAATGATTTCTCGAGCGATTCCATAGCCCGAATGAAACTGTACAGGTCTCTTGACATGGCAGAACGGTTGTAAACTGAGGCATAAACTTCTGTAGCCTTAGCGTCGGCCCGCCCCCTAATCATTTCAGCCTCTTTGACAGCTTCTGATTGGATCTGGGCCAGGTCGCGTTCCTTGTCACCTTCAATTTTCCGCGCTTCTCCCTGGCCTTCTGAACGAAACTGATCGGCTATACGGTTGCGTTCACTGATCATACGATCATAAACACGCTCCCTTACTTCGGCTACGTAATTCATCCGCTTAAAGCGAAAGTCTAATATTACAATCCCCAAGTCAGCTGTCTTTTCATTGGCACGCTGCAGAATCATGGCCTCTATTTTTTCCCGGCCAACGGTGATGTCTTCCAGAACTTCCAGTTCCTGCAGGTAATCCTCATAGACTTCCGGGATGCGGTTGGTGGAACGAACCAAGTCAAGGAGTTCATGGCTGGCAATAGCATTACGGGTCTCCCCATCAAGAATGTCATCGAGGCGCGATTGCCCGCTGCGTTCATCCCGCAGGCGAATAAAAAACTGAAGCGGATCGGTGATTTGCCAGCGCGCATATGTGTCAACATGAATGAACTTTTTATCTTGCGTGGGTACCTGGTTAGGGTCACCATCCCATTTCAGATACCTTTTATCGAAGTACTGCACTTTTTGAATAAAGGGCATTTTATAGTTTAAACCGGGCTCGGTGCGGGCACCGCCAACTGGCTTGCCGAACTGGGTGACTATGGCTTGCTGGGTTTCGTCAAGGATGAACATGGTGCTCAGGCTTAGAATCAGGATCACCACCAAGGAAACAAGGAGAATAATATGTTTGAGTTTCATGTCTTTCACTTTTAAGAGGTTAATCGCTTTGCCTGATTTGGTCAATATTCAGCAAGGGCAAAACATTGGTGCCTTCCTCATCCACAATGATCTTGTTGCCAAGCTTGGGAAGGATGCGTTCCATCGTTTCATAATAGAGGCGCTTCTTTGTCACGTCCGGTGCTTTAATGTATTCATTGTAGAGCGAGTTAAAACGGTCGGCTTCCCCGATGGCTCGGTTGACGCGGTTCAGGGCATATGCTTCAGCCAGCTGAATGGTTTCCTGGGCTTCACCCCTGGCTCGTGGTATTACCCGGTTGTATTCCGACTCAGCTTGATTAATCAGGGTTTCACGTTCCTGCTGTGCTTCGTTCACGGCGTTAAAAGAGGGTTTTACCGGATCGGGTGGGTTGACATCCTGAAGAACTACCTGGTCGATCCTGATGCCGTTTTCATATTCGTTGCACATACGCTGAAGCAGGACTTCCACGCTTGAAGCCACTTCCTGACGGCCAACAGTAAGGACTTCATTTACGGTTCTGTCACCCACAATTTTGCGCATCGCTGCCTCAGACATGTCGTGCAGGGCATCTTCTGCATCGCGGACACGGAAAAGATAATTGTAAGAGTTCACGATGCGATATTGGACAACCCATTCCACATCTGCCAGGTTGAGGTCACCAGTCAGCATTAACGATTCATCAATAAAATCGTCTTTTGAATATTGCGAACGACCGCTTGCCTCAATCGTCCGGAAACCAAATTCCTGCTTAAGTTGTCTTTGGACTGGTATCTTATACATTCTTTCCAGTCCATAAGGCACAATAAAATTCAGGCCAGGTTGCACCGTCCGGTTATACTTGCCAAGGAATAATACAAGTCCTTCCTGCTCGGGTCCAACCGTTTTAATGGATGTTAGCAAGGCAATCAAGACCAACAGGCCTATCAGTACCTTTCTTGAATTTTTTTTAATCATTTCCACCATTCTGCGGAACTGAAGTTCTTGTTCGGTCATTTTAAGTTGATTTTAAGGGTGCTAAGCGGCGTATTTTTGTCAAGGTCTTTAAGTTGTTTGAAGGTATAAATGTACTATGGTACCACCTGAAAACCTAATTTATCCTTTTCCGTTCACCAGGTTCCGGAAAGGGCTTGGCCTTATCTGGCTGATGGCGATCAATTTGCAGGGAGCAATGGCTCCCTGCTTAAAAAGAAAGTCCTAAAGTTGTCTGTAATAGGTCGGCGACTTTCCTGTTGCTTTCTTGAAAAAGTGACTGAAATGCTCAGGTTCTGAGAACCCCAGGTTGGCGGCGATTTCCTTTATACTTTCTCCCGAAAACTTCAGGTCGCGGCAGGCCCTGATCAGCAACTGCTCCTGAATCACCGATTTGGCCGAAACACCCATTACCCGCTTGACCACCTGATTCAGGTATTTGGGTGAGAGGTACATCATTCCTGCATAATCACCAACTTGGTGCTTTTCATGGAAATGTCCCGCAACCAGTTGTTTGTATTTGCCCACTATGTTCAGCTCGCGGCTGTTGCTTGAAGCATTTACCTCGACATTGCACTTGCTGTCGCAATAGATCAGCAGGGTATTCAACAGGGAGGCCACGGCATCCTCCCGATTGGGGATTTGTGAGGCATTGAGTTCTGCGATCATCTCGGCCAGTGCATTCACTCTGTGCCCGATCTTGGGGCTGAGCACCATCACCGGAACCTTACCATCTCCATTATAGATGATCAGGTCTTTCATCTTAAAATTGCCAAAAGGCCGTTCAAGAAAATAATCCCCCGGAAAGCTCAGGATCCAACCCCGGGGTGCCGGATGACAAGTGTAATTCATTGCTAGCAAGCTCCCGGGTGCAATCAGGGCAATGGTATTTGGATAGACTTTTATGGGCTCATGGTTAACCTTCAGATCTGTTACCCCATCAGCCATCCAAAGGATCTGGAAGTGATCCTGATCATTGAATTTCCTGTTTCTGCGATCCAGACGGTGAACACAAATACCTTGATTTTTTATGATTTCTCTGATCATAATTTGAATGTACAAAAAAAAAACCAATCATCATTTTTTTATGGGCTTTAGTTTTTGGTTTGAGAACCTTAATGGAACTGCTGCGGCAACTCATTTGCATTGCATGAGTTCCAATTAATTTTCCCTCTTTATGCAGCTGTGCTTTTATTTTTTGCCAAAATTGCCTAATCTTACAGTTGAAAATGTGGATACCCATACCCAAGCCCTGTTGATTATGAAAAAAATTGCCTTTTTTGTCCTGTTTCTTAGCTCCCTTTCTCTTTTGGCACCCGCCCAGGGATTTGAGCTTTATGAGCCCATATCAAGCTATCAGGCCGATCTGAGGACGCTTGAACGCAAATATTCAATGCACGAAAGCCAGGAATATTACGATCGCATCAATCAGCATTACAATGATTGGTTGGCAACCATTGAAAAAATAGATTTTGATCAACTCTCCTACGATGGGAAAATGGATTACATCCTGTTCAGAAATCACATCCTGAAAAGCCAGTTTCTGCAACAGCTGGAAGAGGAAGCATTTCAAAAGGTGGAATTTGTGACAGACTTTGCCAGTGACCTTTACCAGTTTGTCAGCAACCGCCGCAGGGGAGGTCTGGTCAATGGCAAGGATGAGGCGTCCTTGTTTCATCAATCCACCCTGGCTTTCCGTGAAGCCAATGAGGACCTTGAAGTGGTCATGCCTTTTTCCAGCTGGATGGAGGCCGATAAGGCTGGCGATGAGATAAAGAGCCTGCGCGAAAATGTCGGCGAGGCCTGGCAGTTTTATTATGGCTATCATCCGGCGTTTAGCTGGTGGACAGAGACGGCTTACCGCGACCTGGAACAGACTTTGATAGCCTATGAGAAAAGTATTCGCGAACATTATGTCACGGATGCCGTGAAAGGCGACGGCAGCGGGATTGTGGGCAGGCCAATTGGCCGTGAGGCTTTGTTGCAACGGCTGCAGTTCGAGTTCATCCCCTATACTCCTGAAGAGCTTATCACCATTGGCGAGCAGCAACTGGAGTGGTGCCGCAACGAAATGATTGCCGCCTCGCGCGAGTTGGGCTTTGGCGAAGACTGGCACGCTGCCCTCGAGCACGTCAAAGACAAGTTTGTGGCCCCGGGTGAGCAACCCCAAATGATCAACGGCTTGGCGGAAGAAGCCATTGCTTTCCTTGAAGACAATGATCTGCTGACCATTCCGGAGTTGGCCAAAGAGACCTGGCGCATGGAGATGATGTCCGCCCAGGCGCAAATGATGAACCCCTTTTTCCTGGGCGGAGAGTCGATCATCATTTCCTATCCCACCCATATCATGTCGCACGAGGCCAAGCTGATGAGCCTGCGTGGCAACAATCCCCACTTCTGCAAGGCCACTGTGCATCACGAACTCATTGCCGGCCATCACCTCCAGGGTTTTATGAACCAGCGCCACAAGCCCTATCGTCGCCTCCTGGGAACCCCCTTCTGGCTTGAGGGCTGGCCCCTTTACTGGGAGTTCCAGCTTTATGAAATGGGACTGCCTGAGGGGCCAGAGGACCGAATGGGATTCCTCTTTTGGCGCAAACACCGTGCCGCCAGGATTCTGTTTTCCCTGAGGTATCACCTGGGTCAGATGAGTCCGCAGGAATGCATAGATTTCCTGGTGGAAGAGGTGGGTCACGAGCGCGCCAATGCCGAGGCAGAGGTCAGAAGGTCGTTTATGGGACGTTATGATCCACTGTATCAGCTGGCTTATATGATCGGCGGCATACAGTTTCAGGTGTTGAGCCGTGAAATGCGGGGCCATGGCAGAACCTTCCGCGAGTTTCACGATGAGGTGATGCGTCAGAACAATATCCCCATTGAATTGCTCCGGATGTATTTGCTGCAGGCACCCTTAACAAAAGACTTTTCCACCAGTTGGCGATTTGCTGAGGGGTACCGTCCCTGATTTTATTCTGCCCTTTAGCCGTCCTTGTGTTCCGTGCGGGCAATGATCTCGTTTTGCAGGTCTTCCCCAAGGTCGTTGAAGTAGTCGCTGTAGCCTGCCACCCTGACGATCAGGTCGCGGTATTTCTCAGGGTGATTTTGGGCGTCGCGCAGGGTATCGGCCGAGACCACATTGAACTGGATGTGGTGGCCGTCCATCCTGAAATAGGTGCGGATAAGGGCTGTGAGTTTGCGGTAACTTTCGGGATCATCGAAAAAAGATGGGGTGAACTTCTGGTTAAGCAACGTACCGCCTGTTTTGATGTGGTCTATCTTGGCTGCTGATTGTAAGACTGCCGTTGGGCCTTTCTGGTCAGCACCCTGCACAGGGCTGATGCCTTCCGAGAGGGGCTTGCCGGCCAGGCGACCATCTGGCATCGCGCCAGTCACGCTGCCGAAATAAATGTGGCAGGTGGTGGGCAGCATATTGATGCGGAATTTGCCCCCACGGTAACAGGGCCTTCCGTCCACGGCATCGTAAAAGAGCTGAAATAGAACCTTGGCATGCTGGTCTGCATATTCATTATCATTGCCATATTTTGGGGTGTTGAACACCAGTGCACGGTGGAACTCCTCATATTCCTTAAAGTCCTTTTCCAGGGCTTCCAGCATTCCCTTCATCGTGATGGCTTCCTGTTCGAATACGTGGTAGCGCAGGGCTGTCAGGCTATCGGTCACGCTGCCCAGACCCACCCCCTGGATGTAGCTGGTGTTGTAGCGGGCACCTCCGGCATTGTAATCCTTCCCTTTTGCAATGCAATCGTCTATAAGCAGGGAAAGGAAAGGCACAGGGAGCTGGGTGGCAAACAACTGTTCGATGACTAGGTTGCCTTCAATCTTGACATCTGCAAAAAAGCGGATTTGTTTTTTATAAGCTTCAATTAAATCTTCAAAGCTATTGAATGCCAAGGGATCACCTGTTTTAGGCCCGATTTGCCTTTCGGTGCGCGGGTCAAAGCCATTGTGAAGGGTCACTTCCAGGATCTTTGTCAGGTTGAAGTAGCCAGTGAGGATATAGGCCTCTGTGCCAAAGGCGCCCGTCTCCACACAGCCCGAAGCGCCCCCGTTGCGTGCGTCTTCCAGGTCCTTGCCCTGGCGCAGCAATTGCTGGATGATGGCATCGGTATTAAAGATGGAAGGTTGCCCGAAGCCCGTACGGATGATGTCGAGGGTCTTGTGAATGAAGCGGTCGGGGTTTTTCTTGCTGATCTGCACCATGCTGCTGGGCTGCAGCAGGCGCATTTCCCGGATAACCTCCAGAATGAGATAGCTCATCTCGTTTACGGCATCGTTGCCATCAGGTTTAACCCCTCCCATGTTGATTAAAGCAAAGTCGGTATAGGTATTGCTTTCAAGTGCGGTGACCCCGATCTTCGGTGGGGCAGGGTGGTTGTTGAACTTCACCCAAAAACACTGCAGCAGTTCACGGGCTTGCTCACGGTCAAGGCTACCTGCAGCCAATTCTTTTTCATAAAAGGGTATCAGGTGCTGGTCAAGGCGGCCCGGGTTAAAAGAATCCCAGGGATTGAGTTCGGTAATGACCCCCAGATGGATGAACCAATAATGCTGCAGGGCTTCGTGGAAAGTCTGGGGGGCGTAGGCAGGAACCCTGCGGCAAATGGAGGCCATCTGCTGGAGTTCCGTCCGCCGTTGCTCATCTTTTTCCCTTGCTGCCAACCCATCCAAGGCCTCCGAATGGCGGTAGCTATATTCAATGAGTGCTTGTGCTGCAATCTTCATGGCCCTCAGTACCGCAGCCTTGGCAGGGGCTTCCTTATCCGTGCCCAGGTCAAGGCGCAGGAGTGCTGCATCACATTCTGCAATCAGGTTAAGCATCCCTTTGCCGAACATTCTCCTGCCCAGCACCGTGTGTCCCGGGGCACGCTGCTCCTGGAATTCGGTGAAAATGCCTGCTTCATAGGACCGTTTCCAGCGCGTACTCATCAGGCTCATTAGCTTATCGCGATTTGTGCGCCCCTTCCAGAACGGGATGATCTCCTCCTGGAATATTTTCCTTGTCTCTTCTGAAACCTTGAACGATACCTTGGGGCGCGAATCCAGGATGTCCAGATCTTCCAGGGAATGCAGACTCACCTCGGGGTAGGTGGGGGTGGCTTTGGGGGCAGGACCACGTTCACCTACAATCAACTCCTGCTCACCAATATAGACGCTCTTGTTGGCAAGGATATACCGGAAGCAAAGGGCTCTCTGAACTGGCACAGGCTCGTTTTCAGGCAGCAGGTCACGATAGAATTTCGTCACCAGCACCGCACGCTCGTGATTAAGCGTATTGATGGCCTCGAGGCTTTGTGTTCTGAGGAATTTAACTCTTGAATTCATTTTAATTTTGGATTTACAGATTAGTGGATTGGTGTTGTGTATCCGGTTTCAGGAAACCTTAAATTTTGAACATTTAACCCCAAACCTCACCCTCCCAACTTAGTTTCAAATCCTGCTTTTTCAAAAATCTTCATTAATGTCTTTATTTGGTCTGAAGTAATCTCCGGTCCGAATGCCGGCGGCTCCTGCATCCCCAGTGCTTCGTACTTCTTCCTTCCCAGCCTGTGATAGGGCAGGAGGTTGATGGCTTCGATGCGGGCGCCGCTGTCCTGTATGGCCTTCCGGATGGCTTGCATATCTTCAGGCCGGTGGTTTACCCCCGGAATCACGGGGATGCGGACAACCACCTCCGGACCTTTGCCTTTCAAGGACTGAAGGTTTTTCAGGATCAGGGCATTCCCAATCCCTGTATAGGCTTCGTGCACCTTATTATCGGTGGTCTTCAGGTCGAACAGCAGCATATCCGTCAGGCCGGCCACTTCCCGGAACACTTCCTCTAAGGCGTAGCCTGAGGTGTCCACGGCCGTGTGTATGCCCGCCTCCCGGCAAAGGACAACCATTTCTTTGAGGAATTCCGGTTGCTGCAGGGGCTCGCCTCCCGAGAAGGTCACCCCGCCGCCGCTCTCTTCAAAAAACAGCAGGTCGCGCTTCAGCTGATTCATTACCTCCCTGCTGGTAAAATATTTTCCAACGGTTTCTTCCACCACGGCCTGATCTCCGTTCAGGGGGCGCTTACGCCTGATGGTCTGGGGCTCTCCCGAAATGCCTTCGGGATTGTGACACCACAGGCAATTCAGCGGACAGCCCTTGAAGAACACCGTGGTGCGTATCCCCGGACCATCGTGCACCGAGTACCTGCGAATGTCAAACAACAATCCCTGCACCTTGACCTTTTTTTGAAAACATTGCAATGACAAATTTAATCCATTGCGCAATTAGAATGATTTTTTTGTACCATACTTGCTAATTTCATACGCATTTTGGTTAATTCTGGCTAATATTGATTTATTACTTAATCCTATTTTTGGTTGTATGAAGAAACTATACATCTTATTTGTCTTGGCCCTGCTGGCCGCAGGTTGCTCCCCCGGGATCACCATCACCGAAGCCCATTACGAACGAGCTGAATCTTACCTTTTGCCCAATATCAGCAAGCGGGTGTACCACTTGGAGGTGCGTCCTCATTGGCTGGCCGACAGCAGCGGCTTCTGGCATAGCACCCAAACCCGAGAAGGCAAGCGCTTTTTTATTACCAGCCTGGAAGAACGAAACACCCGCCCGCTCTTCGACCATAACCGATTGGCAGCTTCCCTTAGCGAAAGCCTTGATAAGGAAGTGGATGCTGCCGACCTTCCCTTCGATCAGATACAATTTGTTTCTAGCGATTTGATATCTTTTAGAATAGGGGAATCGAAATACCATTACGACCTAGCCTCCCAATCGCTTTTTATCCCTGAAGACCAACCCGATACAACCCGGAAGCCGGGCCTCTCTCCCGATGGCTGCTACAAGGCCTTTGTCCGCGATTACAACCTTTTTGTAAGGGATGTGGTGACAGGGGAGGAGCGCCAGTTAAGTACTGCGGGACGCGAGGGCCTGGAATACGCTAGCCCTTATGGGTGGTATGACCTGATGGAAGGCGAAGGCGGGGAGCGTCCTGAAAGCTTTTTTGTAAGCTGGTCTCCCGATTCCCGAAAACTATACACCTACCTGGTCGACCTGTCAATGGCTGAGAAAATGTACCTGCTCGACTTCTCTGTCGATACCCTCTTCCGTCCCCGCCTTTTGAGCTATTACAGGGGCTCTCCCGGCGACACGACCCTGGTATGGTACCGCCCCGTGATCTTCGACCTCACAAGTGGGCAGGAGATCTTCATCGATATCCCTCCTGTGCCCCATTTTAATGGACTCCCGCTGGAGTGGACCGAAGACTCCGAGAGCCTTTTTGGCGTCTTTGCCCACAGGGGCTATAAACAGGCCGACCTGATCCGGGTGGATGCAATTTCGGGCCGGGTGGAAACCATAATTTCTGAAGCCAGCGACACTTCCGTGGAATACTCCAGCCTGATCCTGGAGCCTGTGGGGCGGGATAAGGTCCTGTTCAGCTCTCAAAAATCCGGATGGCATCACCTTTATCTGCACGACTGGGAAACGGGCGCCCTGATCAACCCCGTCACCAGCGGAGAATATGTGGTAAAAAGCGTACTTCGGGTAGATGAGGCCAAGGGAAGCATCTATTTCGTGGCCAGCGGGAGGGAACCGGGCCGCGACCCTTATTACAACCACCTCTACCGGGTAAATCTTGACGGTGGGGGCCTGAGCCTGCTGACACCCGAAGATGCCCACCACGAATTTAGCTTTTCGCCTTGCGGGCTTTATGTGGTCGATAACTACTCCAGGGTCGATTTACCAACGGTTTCAGTATTGCGGCAGCTTTCTGACGGAAGTGAGTTGTACCGCATCAGTGAAGCCGATGCAAGCGACCTGCTGTCCGATGGCTGGACGCCTCCGGTGGGGTTTAACGTTAAGGGACGAGATAGCATCACCGATATTTATGGCATTGTTTATCAGCCATTTAATTTCAATCCCCGCCGAAAATATCCCCTCATCGATTATTCCTATACCGGCCCCCATACTGCCAGCGTTCCCAAGTCTTTCTCCGCTGCCCTGCTCAACATCCAGAACCCCCTGCGCGCCTTTGGCTTCGCGGTGATGGTGGTGGATGGCCTGGGTACCAATGGCCGCTCAAGGGCCTTCCGCGATATCTCCTACCAAAAGATGGGCTTCAGCCTCGATTGTCACGTGGCCGCCATAAGTCAACTGGGAGAGCGCCACCCTTGGATAGATACCACCCGGGTGGGCATCTTCGGGCATTCAGCCGGGGGATACGATGCCGGGCGCGCACTGCTTCAATACCCTGATGTGTATAAGGTGGGGGTGGCTTCGGCCGCCGACCACGACCATCGGATGGAGAAAGCCTGGTGGCCTGAGATGTATATGGGCTATCCTGTGGGCGATTTTTACCACGAACAGTCGAACGTCATCAATGCGGCCAACCTTCGGGGACGCTTGCTCATCGCCCACGGGGCCTTAGACAATAACGTGAACCCCTCGGCCACTTACAAACTGGCCGAAAACCTGATCCGCGCCCAGAAAGACTTTGATATGCTTATCATTCCCTCGGCCGACCACAGCTTCGGACGCAGTCAGGGCGACTATTTCACCAAGGTCCGCTGGAATTATTTCATCCGGCACCTGCTGCCCGCCGAACCTGTTCTCAACTATCACTTCAGGACTATCCTGATGGAAGAGTAAAGGGGCCCCGCTTTCGCGGAAAATTTTTGGCGGGATCAGTCGTCCGCCGGTTCTGTTTCCAAAAGGTAGGAGCTCCGGAACTCCCTGGGTGTGATGCCCTTGATCTTGCGGAACACCCGGTTGAAATAGGAGAGGTTAGGAATGCCCGACTCGGCGGCCACACGCATCATCGTCAGATCCTTGTTGCCCAGCAACTGGCAGGCCCGGGCAATACGCACCTCGTTGAGAAATTCAGTGACCGTCTTGCGGGTGCGCTCCTTGAAAAAACGACAAAATGCTTCCTTGTTCATACTGGCCACCCCAGCCACCTCTGCCAGGCTTATGGGGCGATGGCTCTGCTCCATCAGGAAGCGCATCACGTTCTCCATTCGTTTGCCTTCACGGGCCGAGTAGTTGCGGATGCTCCCCAGTGAGTTCAGGCGCTCCAGTAATTCACCCTCAACGATCAGCTCAAGCACCTCAAAGCTCCGTATGATCTTTTGCAGGCCTGATAGGTTGCGGAGCTTAACGATACGGCTGCGAAAAAATGAATGTCGGCCGGTGATGCGGTAACAACCCTCTAGGCTGCGAAGCCGCCCTGGCAGACCCTCAAATTCTGCAATACCTGCCAGCCTGCCCTCGATGAGCTCCAGATCGAAGAACAGCGACTCGCTGTGGGCCTGGCGCGAAGATTGCTCCCGGTAATAACGCTCATCGTTGCGGAATACGTGAGGCACGTTCGAACCCATCAGGAAGATTTCCCCCGGCTTGAAGCCCCCGATGTAATCGCCCACCACCAGGCTGCCCTCGCCCTTCAAAATCACAGTGAGCTGCAGCTCAGGGTGCTGGTGCAGCTTGTCGTAGAAATGGCTGACCTGATCAACC
Organism: Bacteroidales bacterium; assembly: GCA_012521995.1. Classification (GTDB taxonomy): domain Bacteria; phylum Bacteroidota; class Bacteroidia; order Bacteroidales; family UBA7960; genus UBA7960. Next base: position 24,371 of record JAAYLH010000048.1, read on the forward strand.
TGATGCCTAACCAGCTCATTCTCGGGCTTGGGGATTTTAAATGGGAGTACCTTCATATATGATTTTGACCGTTTTCCTTTCCAAATGTATAAAAAAAAGGTCAAAATACTGTTCACTTTGAATACAAAAAAAGGCTCATCGCGCCCACCAAAATAAGAACCACCCCGGGAAAGTTTCCCGGGGCGGCCTCGTATGAAAAACACATACGGAATGGAGGGGTTTTCTTAGTTCAGTTCGGGCAGGATCACGCGGTCTATAACGTGTACTACGCCATTGGTTGCCTGGATGTTGATCAGCGAGGTGTCGATATTGGATTCGCGCTCGTTGGCATCCGTGATGGTAAAGTTGCTGGTGTTCACTTCGAAAGTACCATTCAACGTGGGTACCGTTCCGCTTACCAGGTCGCTAGAGAAAAAACGGCCTTCCACTACGTGGTAGAGCAACACCTGGGTCAGGACTTCTACCGGGATTTCGTCAAGGCTGTTGAAGCCCAGTTCGCCAAGCAAGGCAACGAATGCAGCATTTGTAGGAGCAAACACGGTGAAAGGTCCGCCGGTGGCCAGTACTTCGTTCAGATCTGCTGCGATCACAGCGTCAACCAGGATCGAAAATTCAGGGGCAAAGCTCTGAGCCAGTCCCACCAGGTTCATGGTCGGGGGCAACATCACTTTATCGATGGCGTGGATGATGCCATTGCGGGCTTTGATATCGGCCATAATGACCTGTGCATCGTTCACGAATACACTATTGTCGAGGTTGATTTCAACAGCAGCACCGTTGGCAGTTGGTACGAATCCATTGCTGAGCATGTCGCTGGTTACGATCCCGTCAACCACGTGGTAGAGCAAAATGTTGGCCAGGTTGGGCACAGAGGCAATGTTGTTGGGATGCAGTCCCAGTGCAGCGAAGGCAGCGTCGGTGGGTGCAAAAACCGTGAGGCGATTCGAAGATACTACGCCGGCTAAACCGGTACGGGCAAGGGCTACGTTAAGGGTGCTGAAGGTCGGACCGTTGGCGGCGGAAGCTGCCTTGCGTTCTTCTTTGTTTTCTCCCTGGACAAGGATGTCCTTCTTGGATGAGGTAATATCAAAACTATAACCATTGCCGTTGGCGGCATTTTCAAAACTTGCCAGTTTCTCAACAATGTTCATTTCCCTCTCGGTAACATCAGCTACAGGGCTGATTTCTTCCTTGCTGCAGGAAGCAGCGAATACACCAAGGGCGATTATCAGGCCAAAGCGAAGGGCAGTGGCGCGGCTTGCGATTTTGATCATTTGTTTTTTCATTTGAGTTTATTTTTAAGGGTTTTTTTTTGGGGGTTTGTTTGATCAGTAAACAGCAGGTGTTTTCCTTTTGTTTAAGAAAAATGAAAAAAAATTAAACAAAATATTTTGTAAGTTTGATAATCAGCAAAATGTTCAGCCTTTCCTTTTTTCTCCCCTCCATTAATCTCTTCAAATTTTTCATTTTTCATTTTTTTCTGATCTGCCCCCGGCTCCCTCCATAGGCTTACAATGGTCGTTACCGGCAAGGCCGCATCAGGGCCTGGCAGGGGCATCATACGAGGATGGTACGAGCATGGTTAAATGAAAAATAAAAAAATAAAAATGAAAAAATAAAAATTTAAGATGAAAAAACCATTGAAAAACAGGTTCTGACTTAAGACAGCATTTTTTTAATATTCACCTGCAGAAGCGATACCATTGCGGATTGGTTTCTTTATTGGTTTAATTTTGAAAAGATAATTGCTCAACTAATACCATGATGACAATGTTATCCAATGATGTGTTAAAGCATTTCGGGTTTTTGGTTAATGAGTTCGGTTTTGTCAAATTGCCGGAATACCACTATGTTAGGGAAATCCACAACGAATTTGCCGGCGGGGGAATGATTATCAAACTTACTTATGATGGAGGGTTCTGGCTAAATATCCTTGTGCCAAAGTTCGACATCAGCCCGATCCTGAACGGGGAAAAAAGGACCGTGGATTATGACAATTCTTTATTTAAAGTGTATGATCTGGGCAATCTGGACCTGGACAAGAAAATATACAATGCAGTTTCTATAGAAAACTTCTCTGAAAAGGAATTATGGTACTACGCCAGGCTGCTCAGGGAAAACCCTGAAATTTTAAAGGGCGACCTCAGAAAACTGAAATGGAAATTCTGGCTTTTAAAAAAACTGAGATTAAGATAATCATCAAGTCAGGCTGAGCAGAATGAAAATTTCAGGTTCTGAAATGATAGGGTCGGGGACAGCCTGAAGGTTTTTTCTATGGTGCCTCTAAGAGGTGCATCAATTGCGGGGAACCGCTGGTTTCCTCTCTCTATGGCATTTCTGAGAAGTATTTCTTTCCCTCTCGCGGGGGGGACATAGCGAGAGAAAATTTCCTCCCTCCCCAATGCAGCCCAGCGGGATGCCACCGTTCTTTCAACCCTTACATTGCAATCCCAGGAATGCCGGACTTTAGTCCCTGGTTTTTCCATTTGCCGATAATTGTCTATTTTTATTCTGCTAAAAAAACAACATTAAACTCACAAACGATATGACAGCAGCCGAGATCCTCATCCAGTTGAAAGCCAAAAGCGATGAAAAAGTGATGGCTCATAACCGCAAATACGGGGCGGCAGACAATCAGTTTGGGGTGAAAATGGGCGACATCAGGGCGCTGGCCAAAAAGATCAGAAAGAACCACGCCATGGCGCTGGACCTCTGGGATACAAAAATCATTGACGCCCGCCTGCTGGCCTGCCTGATCGCCGACAACAAGGCCCTGACTGCTGATGAGCTGGATGAACTGGTGCGCTCCATCGACTTTGTGCACCTGGCCGACTGGTTCATTGCCTATGTGCTTAAAGACCACCCGAACAGAGAGGTCCTGCGGGAACGCTGGATCAATGATGCTGACCGCTGGGCGGCCCGTTCGGGCTGGGCCCTGACGGCAGAAAAGATCGCCAAAGACGCCGATGGCCTTGACCTTGATCAATTACTTAGCCGTTTGGAAAACGAAATGCCCAACGCGCCATCCGAGGTGCAGTGGACGATGAATTTTGCCCTGGCCTACATCGGCATCTACCACCCGCAACACCGTCAAAGGGCCCTTGCCATCGGCAATTCCCTGGGCATTTACCGCGATTACCCCGTCTCAAAAGGCTGCACCTCGCCCTTTGCACCCATCTGGATCAACGAGATGGTGAGCAGGCAGGAGGGAAAATAGACCAGAAGCTCCCCATGCATTGCTTTAAAAGGGAAAAATTTTCAGGCTTTTTGATCTCATAACAAGCCCGCCTGCCGGCAGGCAGAGAACAAGGATTAATGAATTACGAAGTTTCCCGAACTTGAACTTGGTGTGGCCCTCTACTCCTAACTCCAAACCCCAAACCTCGACTCATTTTTTTCGATATCTTTGCATCTAAAATTAATCCAATGTCAAAAGGCAGGGAAAACAAGCCCCATATAGGGATCTTTGGGCGGCGCAACAACGGGAAGAGCTCGTTTATCAATGCGCTGGCCGGGCAGGATATTGCCATTGTTTCGGATGTTCCCGGCACGACAGCCGACCCGGTGCGCAAGTCGATGGAGCTGCCCGGAATCGGACCTGCCATCCTGGTGGACACTGCGGGTATTGACGACAGTGGGGAGTTGGGCACCAAACGGGTGAACCGTTCGCTGGCTGCCCTGCGCACCGTGGATATGGCCATACTGCTCATCACCGAAAATTTGTTTGGGGAGTATGAAGAAAGCCTGGTGGGTTCGTTTCAGGCGCAGGATGTCCCCTTCATGGTGATCCATAACAAATCGGACCTGTATCCCATTTCGCCTGAGCTGCAGGAGCGGCTGGAACGGGATTATGGCGTAGTTGCCCTTGAGTTTTGCGCGTTGCATCCCTCAAATGTGGAAGAAGTGATTGGCACCTTGCGTAGGGTAATGCCCGAGACGGCATACACCTCGCGCAGCCTGCTGGGTGACGTCCTTCAGCCGGGAGACCTGGTGCTGCTGATTACGCCTATCGACAGTGAAGCCCCCGAGGGGCGGATGATCCTGCCGCAGATGCAGGCTGTGCGCGATGTGCTGGATAACGAATGCCCCGTAATCCTGGTCAAGGAAAACGGCCTTGAGGAGCTGCTCAGGGATCTGAGGCCCAGGCCAAAGCTTGCGGTGACAGACAGCCAGGTCTTTAAAATGGCGGATGCTGCCGTGCCCGAGGATATCATGCTTACCAGCTTCAGCATTATGCTGGCGCGCCATAAAGGTGATTTTGAAAACTACCTGAAAGGGACCCCGAAGATCGGGGAGCTGAAAGACGGCGACCGGGTGCTGATCCTTGAGTCGTGCACCCACCACGTCTCATGCGATGACATCGGGCGTTTCAAGATCCCCAACTGGATGAAGAAATTTACGGGAAAAGACCTGAGTTTTGACGTGGTGGCAGGTCTGAGCGATACGCCCAGGCCTATCGGCGATTATGCGCTGGTGGTGCAATGCGGCGGATGTGTGATCACTCGCAGGCAGGTCATCGGGCGGTTGAAACCCGCAGTGGATGCAGGGGTGCCTGTCACTAATTATGGAATGGCCATTGCCTGGATGCACGGCATCTTTGAACGGGCGGTGGAGCCGTTTTTGAAGGTTTGAGGTTTGAGATTTGGGGTTTGAGATTTGGAGTTAAAGGTTTAAGGTTTAAGGTTCCAAGCTCAAGGTTTCAGGTTTTTTAAGGAAATTCTCAATTCATTATTCCTTGTTCCTGCTTGCCGGCAGACAGGCTTGTTCTGAAATCTAAAAGTCCGGAATTATTTTTCTATGAACATGAAAATGGAATATGGAATTTTGATTTTTGAGGTTTTTTTGAAATGAATTCCTTTTAGACTATTATTCCATTTTCTTTGCACGCGGCAGACCGTTATTTTTGGTTTTTGGCTTTTTTGTATAATAAATTTGAAGACTTTCAATATGTCCGAACTGATTCAGGAAATATTACAAAAGGAATACCTTGAAAAGGCTGATCTGGTTGCTATGTTGTCAGCAGAGGGAGAGGATCGGCAACTGTTGTTTGAGCAGGCTGCGGCGGTGAAGGCCGCGTATGTGGGCAACAAGGTGTATTACAGGGGGCTGATCGAGTTTTCGAATATTTGCGGGAAGAACTGCCTGTATTGCGGCATCCGGGCCGGGAACAAGAATACTCACCGCTACGAAGTGGAGGAACAGGAAGTGCTGGATGCGGCGCGATATGCGTGGGAGAATAAGTTTGGCAGCCTAGTGCTGCAGTCGGGTGAGCGCTCGGATAAGGCATTTGTGGATCGTATAGAACATCTTTTGCGTGAAATCAAGGCCCTGAGCAATGGTGAACTGGGCATTACCCTGTCGCTGGGAGAGCAGAGCGAGGAGACCTACCATCGCTGGTTTGAGGCCGGGGGGCACCGTTATCTGCTCCGGATTGAGGTATCCAATCCTGAATTATATCCCAAATACCACCCGCACAATAAGAAACACGATTACAGGGCTCGTCTTGACTGCCTGCACTTGTTGCGAAAAGTTGGCTACCAGGTGGGTTCAGGCGTGATGATCGGGCTGCCCTTCCAGACTGCGGAAGATCTGGCTGATGACCTGATGTTCCTCAGGGAGCACGACATTGATATGGTGGGGATGGGGCCTTATATCGAACACGAAGACACTCCCCTCTATAAATACAAAGACAAGTTGCTGCCCAAACAGGAGCGCTTTGATCTGGCCCTGAAGATGGTAGCCAGCTTGCGCATCATGATGAAGGATATCAATATTGCAGCCACTACGGCGATGCAGACTCTGGATCCGCTGGGTCGTGAAAAGGCCGTAAAAGTGGGCGCCAATATCATTATGCCCAACCTGACGCCCACGCGTTACCGCGAGGATTACCTGTTGTATGAAGATAAGCCCTGCCTGGATGAGGATGCCGACGAGTGCCGGCGCTGCCTTGAGGCCCGCATCCATATGGCAGGGGGTGAAGTGGGCTTTGGTGAATGGGGCGATTCAAAGCATTTTAAAAAGCGGAAAGAGTCGGGAAATTCTTAAATTTGTCAGGAAGCGGTTCCGACATGTGAACGGAAGAAACCATTCATCAAAATACCGTTTACTATGGCCAAAGATAAGTTTTCTTCAGGGGCCCTTGAAGTGAACCTTGCCAACACACGCAAGGACGATATTACTGTAACGCAAGAGCATCTGGATTTCATCGCCCTTTCGAATGAATACTGGGGTATACAACAGCGTACCCGTGATTTCTTTCTGGAGTTGAATCACCCTTATGCCAATCATCATTTCCTTGCCGAAGAACTGCGGAAGATCCTTTTGGGCGACTTTTGGCTGTATGAAAGCCTGGAGGAGCGGGATCAAGCCTTTGGCCTGATGATCAAAATAGCCGAAGAGCTGCTTGATCAGCCCGTAAAACAAGCTGACCGTGAGAGTTTGCTGCGGAGCCTGCTTGAGTTTGGTGGCTTGCTCAGAAAAGACGGGCAGGTACAAGCCAAGGGAGTGCTTGCTTTCTTGCTTGACAGGCTGGAGTTGATTGCCGACAAAGATCCCCTGTTGTTGGTGCGTTGTTCGGGAAGCATCCGCAAGCATTTGGGTGAGCTGGTACAAGATCAGGAATTTGGGGAAAGAACTTTTGATTTCATCAGAGATGTCGCCCGTAAGAATCTGGATTTCTGGATGGAGAACCACAGCCCGGAGGTGTGGTTTGAGGATAAACGTGAGCTGTTCTCTAAGGATTATTCCGAACTAATCGGGCAGGTGGGCCTCGGCTGGTTTGCTGAAACTGCCAGAGATCTTGAAAGTTTGGATGTAATGAATGGGTTAGAGAAACATTTGCCCCTGTATCCTGAGATTTCTGCCCGTTTCCAGGGGCTGATTGAAGGCTTTGAAAAGAACATTGAACGATTTTATTACATCATTTTCCTGCTGCAGCATCCCGGCCTGGAGGATCAGCGGCATCAGTTGCTCTGGGAGCTGAACAAGATCCTTCGCGACATACACAATGAACTTAAGCCTGATGAGCTGACGAGCTTCATCACCAATATCTTCAGCCTGTTTGCCGAACTGAAGGAGCATCATATGGCCACGGTGCTCGATTGCATCCTTACCTTGGGCAAGGAGGTGATACAGGTGAAGGAACGGCGGATCATCAGCTTTTTTGAGAACGAGCTGATCAAACTGGGCTTTGTGGCTCCAGGAGCAGTATATATCCAGGAGAACTGGCAGATGAACGTGGACCCCAACCACGTGAAGAACATCAGGGTTTGGCTCGAGCTGATAGAGCATGCCCCCTACACCTTCAGGAAACTGCTCTCGGCCCTGATCGTTAACCTCAGGCTGGGCGGAATCTTTATATTCGATACCGACCTGTTTCAGCGCGACATCACCAAACTGCTCAACAGCGATATTTCGCCACTATTTAAGCAAATCAAACAGCTCACCCGTATTTTCCCAGTGTATTTTAATGAAATAGGCGCAGAAGGGGAGTTGCGGGAGGTGACCACCGTGATGGACGAGATCTCGGGGAGACAGGACAAGCTGATTCATTTCCTGCGCAAGCAAGTGCACATCGAGGGCAATAATACCCACATCGAATTGACGCGGAAGATCTTTCATTTCTGGTACGATGGAACGCCCACAGCCCTGAAAGAAATGGTCCCCGCTGATGTCTTTGCTGCCATTGACAAGAACAGCCGGTGGTTTACGGGAGTGCATCACCTAATCCTCGAGATGAGCAAGGCTAGTCATAGCGGTCCCGGTGACCTGCTGAAGATGAGAGAGGAAGATTTTTATGAACTCCTCGAGGGATGTGAAGGCCATGGAGAGGATGACAGGAAAAGGCTTAGGCTTTTATTCAGGCTGTATTTCCTGCTCAGTGAGAAATATTCGTTTGAGACTACCGATATTGGGAAGAGCCTGAAGAAGTATCGTTTTTTTACCCAGGAAGAGATTGACGGCCTGACGGCACTTCTGGAGGAAGAAAGGCTTGATGATTCGCTGGCAGCGATTTTCGGGTTTATGGAAAGGCTGAATGAAGTAATCTTTAACCCTGAGTTCAGTGAAGGGTGGGAGAGCATTTACCATAAACGTCATATCGCCTTTGGCATCCCTTCCATGTATGGACAGTACAGGGAGACCAAGTTTGAGGCGCTGGGCCTTACCTTTAAGCTGGAACGTCTGGCCTCACGTTTGATGGAACAGCGCATTTATGAGTTCAGAGCAGATACCATTACGGCGCGTTCGCTCAGGGAGGCATTCTCGATTCTTTCCTTGTTCAGGCATGGGCTTGAACTGGACGGGGTTACAAGCCAGGGCTTCGATTCCAACTTGCAGATGCTGCGCTATGGACTGACCTCGGAGAGCTTCTCCCTGCATCAGTTCATTAATTTGTTCCAGTTTATTGCAAAGAACGTGAAGGACATCACCAACACCTATTTCTTTGGCTTTTACGACCAGCCCCTGCGCATGATCATCCCCCAGGTCTTCGATGCAGAGAGCCTTAAGAATGAGAAGGCCCTTAACCAGCTTATCCTTGAAAAGTCAGAGTCGTTTTACAGGGAAATCTTGTCATCTTCCTTCCTGATCCAGTTGCTCGACAGTTTTATCAGCAGGGTATTGCACTCGATGCGCAATATGGTTGACAACCTGACACCTGAGGTGATTCGTCACATCATGTCGTATGACCCGGCCCTGGTCATAAGTCCGCTCTATGAAGAAAGCCCTAAAGTCGACAACCAGATCTTTCTGGGTTCAAAGGCATTTTTCCTGAAGAAGCTCTATCTCTGGGGTTTTCCTGTGCCACCGGGTTTTGTGATCACAACAGAGGTATTCAGGCGAAGGAAGGCCATTATGGCCAGCCCTTCCCTTTCGAAGCAGGTGGATGAACAGGTGCGTTGGCAGCTCAATAGGCTTGAAAAACTAAGCGGCAAGGGTTTTGGAAATACCCGGAAACCATTGCTGTTGTCGGTTCGCTCTGGCACCGCTATATCGATGCCAGGGGCCATGAACACCTACCTGAACATTGGGATGAACGACAAGATTGTGGAAGCTCTGAGCCAGCAGCCCAATTTTGGCTGGACCTCCTGGGACTGTTACCGCCGCTTGCTCCAGAGCTGGGGGATGACATACGGGATTTCAAGGGATGTGTTTGACCAGGTGATGGTGGACTTTAAGAACAGCTATCAGGTGGATCAAAAGATACAATTCAGCCCAGCCCAGATGCGGGAGATGGCCTTCGAGTACAAAGAAATCCTGAAGAAACATCAGGTGCATTTTGAGGAAGACCTCTGGAAACAAATCAAACAGGCAATCATGAGTGTGTTTGATTCCTGGTCCTCAGATCGTGCCCAGGTGTACCGCAACCACTTGCAGATCGCTGATCTTTGGGGCACTGCTGTCGTGATTCAGCAAATGGTCCTTGGCAATATTTCCGAGTATTCGGGCACGGGAGTAGTCTTTACGCACAACCCCCAGATATCGAAGCCAGGAATATATCTAAATGGCGATTTCACTTTGTGCAGCCAGGGAGAGGATATCGTCGGAGGATTGGTCCATGCACTACCTGTGTCGGTGATCCAGAAAAAAAACGCCGGTCGCGAGCATCAGCCCTCCCTGCAGGAGCATTTGCCAGCCATTTATAAGCGTTTGTACGAGATTGCCCACGACTTAGTGGAGAAGCATGGCTTTAACCATCAGGAGATAGAGTTTACTTTTGAAAGCAATCAGCCGGAAGACCTGTACATCCTGCAGGTGCGTGACCAGGATACCCGGAAGACTGAGCGCATCACTGTATTCAGCACAGCAACCGAAAAAATGAGGCTGATGGGGCGTGGAATCGGCGGTGGTGGGGGAGCAATAAACGGTCGCCTGGCCATTGACATGGAAGATCTGAAGCGGCTCAGGGCGGTTTATCCTGAAGGGGCCTGTATTTTGGTGCGCCCCGATACCGTTCCGGATGACATACCCATGATTTTTGATTGCGATGGGCTGGTTACTTCCCGCGGAGGAATTACCTCGCATGCTGCCGTAACTGCCGCCCGCATGGGAAAGGTATGCGTTTTGAATTGCATCCCCCTGGTGGTGGATGAAAAGTCAAAGGAATGCCACATCAACGGAACGACCTTCAGACCAGGGGACCTGATTGCAATAGACGGCTTTTCGGGCAATATTTTTGAAGGGCATTATCCAACTGAACAAGCAGAGATTATTTATTAACCAATAAGGAACAAAAAAATGACTATGTTGGAGAACAAGAATCTTATCGGAATTAATGGCCTGGGCCGTATCGGCAAGTTGAGTTTGTGGAATCACATTTTCAGGAGGCATTATGAGGGGGCGGTGATCAATGTAGGGCGTGAGGTGGGCCGCAGCCTTGAAGATTTGATCCAGGTGATGGGGACCGACTCTACGTATGGAGCCTTGAACCGTTTCCTATACGGCAGCACAGGGGTAAGCAAAAAGTTTACCATTGTGGATCGCGAGCAGGGGATTGTAGATTTTGATGGATTCCCTATCAAGATTTTGCGTTCAAATCGTAACCCGCGGGAGATTCGCTGGAAGGAGAATGGAGTGCGCGTGGTGGTAGACTGCACGGGGGTGTTCAATGATCCCGTGGCAGCTGCCGATGACATCAAGGGGAGCCTACGCGGGCACCTGGAGGCTGGGGCAAGGAAAGTGATTCTAAGCGCCCCCTTCAAGATTAAGGACAAGACCGCTAAGATGCCTGCCGACAGCTATATGATGGTATATGGCATTAACCATCTGGGTTATGACCCGGCAGCGCATCACGTCCTCTCGGCAGCGAGTTGCACTACTACGGGCCTTTCGCATATGATCTACCCTTTGCTGCAAACCCGGGAGACCTCACGCATCCTGACGGCATCCATGTCGACAGTACACGCTGCCACCAACAGCCAAAGTGTCCTGGATGCCGTGCCCAAGGCGGCAGCCACTGACCTGAGGAAGACCCGATCCGTGTTTAACAACATCATCCTTTCGACAACTGGAGCAGCTAAGGCCCTTGAAAGCATCCTCCCCCAGATCCAGGAGATTGGCTTCATGGCCGACTCGGTGCGTATTCCCACCAATACAGTATCTTTGATCATCCTGAACATTACTTTTAGCTCACAGTTGAACGACAAGGGCGAACCAGTGATAAACCAGCAGTTTCTGAATGGAATCTACCAGAAAGCCTCCCTGGGCCCCCAGAAGGACTTGCTGATATTCAGTGAGCAGCAAAACGTATCGGCCGATTTGATGGGTTTCCCCGCTTCGGTCGTGATAGAGGGGCACGAGACCCATACCCGCACAGGATTTATCAATCTGCCCGAAAGCCTGATGGAGTCGATGGGGGTAAAAGCAGAAAAAGACCTTCACTTGCCTGTAACCCATGCAAAAATATTTGGATGGTACGACAATGAATACGGCAGTTATGTGAGCAGCCTGGGCAAACTGGCTGTATACGTGGATCAGAACCTGAAATAATCCAGCAGTTGCTTTAAATAGCTGAATGGATTTCGTTTGCGAAAAGCAATCATTCCGCTGAAATGCGTAATTTTGTGCCGCCTGCGCAAAGGGGGTTCCCCGGAGTGCAAGGAGAATATTATCGTTACCGAAAGCAAATTATAATTATTAATAACCATTTTTGAATTTTAAGATGAAGGACGCAAGAAGACCTGATGTTGAGGTTCTGGACATTACCAGCGATGTGAAGTGGATTGGCATTCTCGATTATGACATTGTTACGTTTGACGTGGTGATGGAGACTGAATATGGGACGACATACAATTCGTATTTTATCAATGCTGAGAAAAAGGCCATTGTTGAGACTTCCAAGGAGAAGTTCTGGGATGTTTACCTCGAAAAGATCAAAAAGGTGACTGACCCTGCCGATATTGAATACATCATCCTCAACCACACCGAGCCTGACCATAGCGGGAACCTGGGCAATATGCTTGCACTTGTCCCCAATGCAACGGTGGTAGGTAGCCGACTGGCTATCAGCTACCTAAAGGATTTCCTCGGGAAGGAATTCAAGCACATTGTCGTCAAGGACGGAGACACTATTGACTTGGGCAACAAGACCCTGCGCTTTATTTCGGCGCCCAACCTACACTGGCCCGACAGCATGTACACCTATCTTGAGGATGATAAGCTGTTGTTTACCTGTGATTCCTTTGGCTGCCATTATGCCCACCATAAGATGTATGACGACCAGGTTGGCGATTTCGCGGATGCTTTTAAATATTATTTTGATGTGATCCTGAAGCCTTTCAGCAAGTTTATGCTGAAGGCCATAGAGAAGATCCGCCCGCTGGATATCAGTGCCGTGCTAACGGGACACGGACCCTTGCTGATGAAAGACTGGAAGAAGTGGGTGGACCTGTCAGAAAAATTTGCCACAGATGCCCTGGAAACTCCTCAGAAGGATTATGTGTTCATCCCCTATGTCTCAGCGTACCACAACACAGGCAAGCTGGCTGAAGCCATTGCAGAGGGCATTCAAAGTACCGGTGACTTTACCGTGGAGGTAGCAGATATTGAGGCCATGCCACTGGGGGACGTAGATGAGCGGGTGGCGCGTAGCAGCGGCATCGTAGTGGGTTGTCCGACAATCAACCAGAATATCCTGCTGCCGATTTATAAATTGTTTGCAGTGATCAGTCCCATCAGAGATAAAGGCAAAGTGGCAGGCTCTTTTGGTTCATTTGGCTGGAGCGGTGAAGCAGGCAAACTGATCAATGGCAACCTATCGAACCTCAAACTCGATGTTCAGGGTGATGGGGTATTTGTGAAATTTACACCCCACGAGAGCGAGTACCAACAGTGCTTTGATTACGGCAAGTTGATCGGGGAGAAGATTCTGGGGAAAACCATTTGAATTTAAGAAGATTCATATTACTGAGCATCCTTACGGTTTTCCTGCCTTCATGTGGCAGCCAGCGAAAACTGGCGCTTGAATTTTTCAGGGAGCAGGAGGAAATTCACGTGCTCCTGCTTCCTCCTCAGGAGATCCTGAAAAAATATTTCCCCATTCACCCCGACAGTATTGTTGGCAACGACTACGACCCCTTTGTGCTTGAGCACAGCAAGTTCATCAAGGAAGCTGAAGATTCCGTGCTTCTTGCCTTGTTTATGTCATCACTCAAGCAGAGTCTGGAAGCCTTTGAGGTAAAGGTTTATGGCCCAGCCGACATGCAGGACTTCCTCAATCTCGACACTTCAGCTTATGTCTTCTCGTTGGCGCAACTGGAGTTGATGGAATATCTTCATGAAGAGATACGATATGCCCTACTTGATACTACCTTATACGAAGTGGCCTTCAACCCGGTGAACCTGGTGCATAGCCAGTGGTTTGAGTTTACTGAGCTGAACCATCCCGAACGGCCGATGCAGGTGTTGTACAGTGCTCAGTATACAGGTGATGTGTTTGACGGCAAGTTCAGGCATAACTTTTTGACAGGGGAGATGACCTATGAGTTTCAGCCTTACCGGATAGGTTTAGGGGATGTCTATCAACTCAGCATTTTTGCAGGGGAGAAAAATGCCCAGTTTATCTTTGATTTTCTGTTGAACAAATACGTGGATGACCGGATACGAAAACCACGCAGGATGGTAGATTATTTGCAATACGACCGCCTGGAAAACAACATTCGTCGTGCTTACGATGACCGCTTCATCCGAATCAACCCTTCGAGAGCGGATTAATCCTTTCGTGAATTAAACCGTGTAAAAGGAGTGACTTCCTGACCTGCAAAGGCTTCCTGCAGGTACTTAAAGTAGCCTGTAACGGCAATCATGGCAGCATTGTCGGTGCAATATTCGAACTTGGGAATGTAAACCTGCCATCCTGCCTTTTCTTCCTGGCTGAGCAGTGCGTTACGTAGGCCTGCATTGGCAGACACGCCTCCAGCAATGGCCACCTGTTTAATACTTGTATCCTGGACGGCTTTTTTTACTTTTCGGAGCAGGATTTCGACAATAGTATGCTGTATGGATGCACAGATGTCGGCTTTGTGCTTTTCGATAAAGTCGGGATCTTTTGCCAGTTCATCTCGAAGGAAGTAGAGGATGGAGGTCTTCACCCCACTGAAGCTAAAATCAAGGCCGGGGATGTTGGGATGGGGAAAGGAGAAGGCATTGGGGTTACCTTCCCGGGCAAACTTGTCGATCAGTGGTCCTCCAGGATAGGGTAGTCCCATGATCTTTGCGGCTTTGTCAAAGGCTTCTCCAGCGGCATCGTCGATGGTCTGGCCAATGACTTCCATATCAAAATAATCGCGCACGAGCATAATCTGGGTATGTCCCCCACTTACAGTCAGGCAAAGAAAGGGGAAGGTTGGATGTTTTGGGTGGTGCTCGTCTTCAATGAACAGGGCCAGAATATGCGCGTGCATATGGTTCACCTCAATAAGGGGAATGCCGAGCGAGAGGGAAAAGGCCTTGGCGAAGCTTGCGCCCACAAGCAGTGATCCCAAAAGGCCGGGCCCGTTGGTAAAGGCCACGGCATGCAGTTGTTTTTTACTTATATTTGCAGTGCGCAGGGCCTTGTCAATCACTGGGATGATGTTCTGCTGATGGGCCCTGGAAGCGAGCTCAGGTACCACTCCCCCAAAATCTTTATGAACATTTTGATTTGCGATAAAATTGGCAAGAATTTTGCGATCTTTGATCACAGCGGCGGAGGTGTCATCGCACGAAGATTCTATTCCCAGGATATAAATGCTCATAAAAAGAGGCAACAAGTTTTGGTTTAATAAAAAGGATACAAAGTTATCAAAAAAAGGAGAAAAATTGGGCTGATCATACTGGCAGTTATTGTTTTACTGCCTTTGCTGGGTTATGGGGTCTTGCGCAGTACGCAGGTGCAGACATTCCTGGGCCAGCGTTTTGCGGCTTACCTCTCTCGACAGCTTGACACGAAGGTCAGTGTCAGCAAGGTGGACGTCACCTTTTTCCTGAATTTTGTTCTGGAGGATGTTTCTGTGGAAGACCAGCGGGGTGAATCCATGATCTTTTCCAAGAGAATGGTGGTGGATGTGGGGCGGTTCTCCATTCGGAAACGCTTTTTGAACGTGAATGGGATATTTTTGGACCAAACCTTCCTGGGCCTTTCAAGATATTCAGGAGAAGGAGACTTTAATTTTCAGTTCCTGATTGATTATTTTTCCGATGATGATTCCCTGCCCACTGAGAATCGGTGGAAAGTGGTATGCAAATCGCTGGAATTCAATAAATCAGCATTCACTTTCAACGACTACAATAAGGTTTTGACAGAACAGGGTTTTGACCCCGGCCATTTTGCCATTGGCGATTTTGCCCTTGCCATGGATGAGATCCTTCTGCAAAATGACACCCTTAGCTTTGAACTTGACCGTTTATCTTTCAGGGAGGCTAAAGACTTTGATTTGCAATACCTTTCGGGAAGCTTTGTGATCAGCCCCCTGCAGACAAAGATTTCAAATTTGATCGTCAGGACCCCAGGAAGTGATCTTCAACTTCAGGCCGGTATAGCTTATGAAGGTTTTGAGGCTTTTGGAGATTTCTTCAATTCAGTGAATCTGGATATCAGTCTGGAAGATTCAAAGTTTGACCTTGAGGATGCAGGGTATTTCATTCCCTCAGTTTATGGTATTCGGGGTACTGTAAGACTTGGCGGGCAATTCAGTGGGCCGGTATCCAACATCAGGGGAAGGGACTTGTATGTTTATTACGGATTTAATACCAGTATTCGGGGCAACTTTCACTTGATGGGTCTGCCCCAAATCGAGGAAACTTTTATTCATGGTTCACTGGAAGAGATGCGTACCTCAGCCACTGACCTTGCGGGATTCAGGCTGCCGGTGAAGAGCCGTCAGTCCTACCTCCAGCTTTCTGATAACCTGACAAACCTGGGCAGGATGTCGTTCCAGGGGCAGGTGACTGGCTTTGTGAATGATATGGTGGCTTATGGAAGGCTTGTCACCGACATTGGCATAATTTCCTCTGACATTCTGGTACGTCGCAGTAGCTCGGGGGGCCTGCCTTATTACAAGGGGATGCTTACCACTGAGCATTTTGACCTTGGAAAATATTTTAATGACGAGAAAAGGCTTGGACAGGTGAGTTTGAATGCTGAAGTGGAAGGGCAGGGGATTACCTTTGAAACAATGGACCTTGCCATCAGTGGCCAGGTTGGGCACATTGACCTGCTTGGGTACGATTACGAGAACCTTGAGGTAGCGGGTATTGTGAGTAACAAACGCTTCAATGGCTCCTTGCTGGTTGATGATACCAACCTGTTTCTCGACTTCCAGGGGGTTATTGACTTTGAAGAAGACATTCCTGTCTTTGATTTCAACGCGCGAATAGAACAAGCCAATCTAACCGCCCTGAATGTTTTTCAGCGAGACACCCTGGCTTCCTCTCTGATATCGGGGCTGCTGAGCATCAATGCCCGCGCCTCAAACCTGGATGACCTGGTAGGCAGGATCGCGCTCGACAATATTCACTACGAGGAATGGCCTATGGATGGAGGTCCTTCTTCGCATTATATTGCTGAGCGGATTGAAGTAGTGAACACCCAGGAAGATGATGGAAGTAAAATATTCAGGCTGAGGTCGGATTTTGCCGACGGTGATCTGACAGGCAGGTTCAGATTCGATCGTTTAGGACAGTCAGTTCGGAGCCTTGTGGAAGTTTATATCCCTGCATTTTACCTCCATTTGGAACCCAATGGAAAAGGGGAAAATAATTTCCGTAACACTGCTTTTGAGTTGCGCATAAAGGACACCAACGTTCTTTCCGATTTGTTTTTTCCATCCTTACGGCTGGCACCCGGAACCACATTGAAAGGCACTTTCGGGGAAGAATTCGGGATGCTGAATCTGGAAGGATGGTCACAGCAAATAGAGCTGGGAAGCGGCAGGATTGTAGACTGGAGGCTGCAGGGGCGGCCTGAGGGGGGGGCGTTTCGCCTTGAAATGGAAAGTGATAAGGTGCTTTTATCCGACAGCATTTTTGTCGACCAGTTGAACCTGAATGCCGAACTGCGCAACGACAGTCTTTATTACCTTCTGGAATGGCAAAACCATGATATACTACGGAAGAATTATGCCCATATTGAAGGTCTGACACAGTTTCTGGGGAGAAAACAGTCTCAAATACAGTTCCTCCCATCCTATGCCATGATCAATGACTCCTTGTGGCGCATTAACCCTGGAAACGAGATAATGGTGGACTCGGCCAGGGTTGGAATCAGCAACCTGATGGCTTATAAGAATCAGGAACACATTAAGGTCAATGGAATTCTGAGTGCCTTCCCTGCCGACAGGTTAAACATTGAGTTTAATAATTTTGATGTTTCACACGTGGCTCATCTGATCAGGGTCAAAAAGATGAACTTTGACGGAAATGTCAGTGGAAGTCTTGACTTGGGTTCCCTGTGGCAATCGCCTCATATTGAAGCCGATTTGTATGTTCGTGACTTTGCCTTTAACTTCGATCACCTTGGTGATTTACATATTGTTAGTCACTGGGATAACCAGCAGAAGGGCTTTGGTGTTGACCTCCAGATTGTATATTACGGGAACGTTGGGACCAATATTCCCCTCGCTGCAAAAGGATATTTTTACCCCGACCGAAAGGATGATAATTTCGACCTGGACATCACAGCAGAGAACCTGAAGATGTCGATATGGGGGCGTTATCTGGAGGCGTTTGCAAGCAACTTCAGGGGTTTGGCATCGGGACGTTTGAGATTGGACGGCCCATTAAGGCAGCCCGAATTGTCAGGCCGCGTAAGAATGGCCCGTGCAGGGATGCGGATTAATTTCCTGAACACCTCCTATACCTTCTCCGATGAGCTTGTAATTACTCAAAACCAGTTTTCCTTTGAAAACGTTGTTTTGAATGACACCCTTGGAAATACAGGGCTTGCCAGCGGAAGATTGATGCATGAAAACTTTAAAGATTGGTATATTGATCTCATGCTTAGGCCCGACCAGATGGTGATGCTGAATACCACCCGTGGCCATAATGATGTGATGTTTTACGGGCGGGCTTTTGGAAGTGGTCAGGCAAGGATCCATGGGCCCACAAAGAATGTAGTCATGGATGTTAATGCCCGCACGAACAGAGGTACCCAGATATTTCTGCCATTGGGAAGCACCGACCGTTTGGCCGAGACAAGCTTCATCACATTTATTTCGAGAGAGGCCGGGCAGAATGGGTTCCCTGTCCAACAGGAAGAGCAATCAAACCTTACCCTGAACTTTGATCTTGAAGTCACCCCAGATGCCGAGATTCAGTTGATCTTCGATTCGCAGATGGGAGACATTATTCGGGGTAGGGGTACAGGAAACCTGAAGATGGAAATTCCGCCTTCGGGCGATTTTGTCATGTATGGGGACTATACCATCGAAGAAGGAGATTATCTTTTTACGTTACAGAACATCATTAACAAGCGTTTTCGTATTGAACAGGGAGGCACCATTCGCTGGAGCGGTGATCCGCTGAATGCAGACATAGACCTGAGGGCTATATACAGGTTGAGGACCACGCTGTTTGACCTGGTGATGCAAATGGACACCTCAGATGTTTACCGCAGGAGGGTGCCCATTGAAACCTACCTGGTTCTGAAAGACAAACTTGTCAACCCCACCATTTCATTTGATATCGGGATTCCTGGTGGAGATGAGGGTACCAGGGATATGCTTGAACGACTGATTACAACAGAACAGGAAATGAACCGCCAGGTGTTCTCACTGCTGGTGTTGAACCGTTTTATGCCTACCACCGTTGACCAGTACAACACGGCCTTGGGCTATGGGGTTGGCAGCACTTCCTCAGAGTTGCTTTCCAACCAGCTAAGCAACTGGTTGTCGCAGATCAGCAGTGACTTTGATATTGGAATCAATTACCGACCGGGGGATGAAATCAGCAGTCAGGAACTGGAAGTGGCTCTGTCAACGCAGTTGTTCAACGACCGTGTGATTATTGATGGTAACGTTGGGGTTGCAGGACAGAACCCTGCCGCAGGAAGCCAGCGCACCAGCACCATCATTGGGGATGTTAATGTGGAAGTAAAAATAACGCCCGAAGGGAAGTTTCGGATTAAGGCCTTTAACCGCTCCAATACCTTCGATATTCTCAATACCAACTCACCATATACCCAAGGGATTGGGGTGTTCTACCGAAAGGAATTTGATAGACTCAGTGAACTCTGGCGTCGCAGCATGCGAGAAGGAGGTGAACCAGAGTATCAGGAAGAGGACTTGCCCGAAGAGTTATAGGATGTGTCCCATTTTTGTCCGCTTGGTTTCCATGTAGAACTGCCGGTGCGGCGTTACGGGGATGATCAGTGGAATGGTCTGGGTGATTTCAATGCCGTAACCGGTCAGCCCTGTTTTCTTGCTGGGATTATTGGTGATCAGTTTTATGCGGCGGGCATTGAGGTCACGCAATATCTGGGCGCCAATGCCATAATCGCGCTCGTCGGCTTTGAAACCCAGTTCAATGTTTGCTTCTACAGTATCCCGTCCCTGTTCCTGGAGGTGGTAGGCTTTCAATTTGTTGAGCAACCCTATGCCCCTTCCTTCCTGGTTCATATACAGGACAATACCCTTTCCTTCCTTTTCAACCATTTCCATGGCCTTATGAAGTTGTCCACCGCAATCACATTTGCAGGAACCAAAGATATCGCCGGTAACACATGAAGAATGCACCCTCACCATGATCTCTTCCCCAGGCTCCCAGCTTCCTTTGATGAGGGCAAGATGCAGCTTGTCGTTTGTGGTTTGGCGATAAGCGGTAAGTTTAAAACTACCCCATTCGGTGGGCAAGTCAACAGAAATCTCCTTGGCTATCAGGCTCTCATTCTTGATGCGGTAGGCGATAAGGGCTTCAATGGAGATGATTTTGAGCTGGAAGCGTTCGGCAATTTTCAGGAGTTCGGGAAGGCGGGCCATGCTGCCATCCTCATTCATGATCTCTACAAGGACTCCCGCGGGTTGCAGTCCTGCCAAGCGGGCAAGGTCAATGCAGGCCTCGGTGTGTCCTGTACGTTGAAGCACGCCGCCCTCGCGGGCCCTCAGGGGAAAGATGTGCCCGGGACGGGCCAGTTCATCGGGATGCGTTGCCGGATTAGCCAGCGCCTTTACAGTTTTTGCACGGTCTTTGGCTGAGATACCCGTGGTGCATCCTTGGCCGGTTAAATCCACTGAGACCGTAAAGGGAGTCTCGTGCATTGAGGTGTTACGAGGCACCATCAGGTCCAGATTCAGCTGGTCACAACGTTGCTTGGTAAGCGGAGCACAGATAAGACCCCTGCCATGGGTCGCCATGAAATTGATGATCTCAGGAGTTATGGTTTCGGCTGCTGCAATGAAGTCACCTTCATTTTCGCGGTTTTCATCATCCACCACAATGACTACTTTTCCTGCCCTGATATCCTTTATGGCTTCTTCTATCGTATTGAGTTTCCTTTGCATCAGAAATTAATTTCCGGTTTCGCCCGGGGTGGTTATGATTTTTTCGAGCCGTCGGCAGATACTGCTCCACTGAAACTGCTCGTGAATAAATTTTAATCCGTTGTATGACAGCGTTTTAGAAAATTCCTTATGGTTAAGCAAAGATAGTATTTGTTGCGCATAATCTGAAGGATTATTTCCAATAAGCAATTGTGTTCCTACCTGGGCCCGCAAGGCCTGGTTAGCCAGTGGTGAGGTAATAACGGGAAGGTTCATGGACATGGCTTCCAGGACCTTGTTTTGCAGTCCTGTGCCGATCTGCATGGGGGCTACAAAAACCTTTGCCCGGGCATACCAGGGCCTAATGTCATCCACCCAGCCTGTAACCTTAACTTTGTCGGAAGCCAATGCCCTTACCCTGTTGCCGGGATTTGCCCCTGCCAGTATTACTTTGGCATCAGGACTTTCTTTCCATACCAGGGGCATGATTTCCCGGACCAGGTATTCGGCCCCATTGATGTTTGGCGGGTATCCCATATTGCCGCTAAAAATCACTTCGAAGTCTTTTTCGGCTTCAAGGGGATGGAAAAAATCAGTATCAACTCCATTGGGAATTACATGAATCTTTTCCCTGTCAGGATGGGGGATCAAGGCGCGATCTGGAAATGAAATGATAGTTTTTTTGTCAAACAGATCAAACACCTTGTGTTCATATCGTTTTACCCGCAGATACTCCGATTTGAAAACGGGTTTCAGGTACCAGGGAGCTAGATTCAGCCTGCGGTCGAGGCCTTTTGAAAAGACATCCTGGTAATCAATGGTCTTGTCAACCGGATGGTTTTCTATATAAGCTGCCATCCTGATCAACTGACAGTATATATGGTCAGGCTTAATGCTTTCAATGTATTTGTTGATTTCCCTGTGAATGCCTTTGCTGTAGAAATAAGCAACCTGGTATGGCTTCTTGCTGAAGAAATTGGCCACCAGCCTTGCTGCAATGCCCGCTTTTTTCAGGTGAAATACTTTTAGTCCCTTAACAAAAGGAAATAATTTTTCCTCTGCCTGAGGATGCACGCGCTGATCGCTGAGGGCACACAAAAAGAGGTCGTGGTACTTTGCCAGTTCACGAATCTGGTAATAAGCGCGAAGTTTGTCGCCCTTTTCAAGAGGGTAGGGCACCCTGGATAATAAGACTAAGATCCGTTTCCTCAAACCAGGAGTATTAACCGTTTATTAATGGATTGCCTGTTGAACAGGGTTCTTTAAGCCAGCGTTCAAAGGTAATTATTTAAGGGCTTTATTTTCAACCATCTCCTCATAGAACTTAATGAGGCCAGGCATAACTGATTCAGGGCTAAAGTTCTGCTCCACGAATTGCACGGCTGCTTTTCCGATTTTTTCTGCGAAAGCAGGGTCCTTCTGGCATTTTACGATCAGTTCAGCCATTCGTGCAGGCTCATCGGCAAGCAGGATATGCTCTCCGTTGGTGCATCCAATGCCTTCAGCACCTATATCCGTCGAGATGATGGTTTTTCCTGCAGCCATCCCTTCAATGATTTTAACGCGCATGCCACCTCCCGACAAGAGGGGAACCACCATGATTTGCTTATCGGCCATAAACTCAACCGCAGAGGGCACCTCACCAGCCACCACAACATTACGGGTGGCATAACGGAAGTAACGTGGGGGGAGCCTTTTTCCCGCGAGGAAAAACTTCATCGAAGGGGCCTGTTTGACCACCAAGGGCCATACCTCCTCCAGGAACCACTCAATTCCTTCCTGGTTGGGCCGCCAGTCCATGGAGCCCAGGTGAAAAGCGGTTCCGATCATTACTTCAGGCTGTTCTTCCAGCCTGAAAAGCTTTGGCATGGTAACCGGCGCCACTATGGCAGGCTTCTGAAAGCCGTGCTTTTCGAAAAAGGCAAGGTCAACAGGAGAAATGGCCACCAGGGCATCCACCCGATGGATGGCCTGCATCTCATATTTTTTCAACCTTGCGGCCAGTAAGCGCAGATACCATCCCTTAAATGGATTCTGCGCCCCTTTTGCCATGCGTTCCCAGATGAAATGCTCAATATTATGAGAGCGATAAACCAGTTTAGCCCTTGAGTTTTTTCTGATAACGGGGATGTATGGCGTAAGATACAAACCTTCGAGTTGTATAATGTCAAAGGTTTCCCTTTGAAGGGTCCTTTCCAGTCTTTTTTCAATTGACTTGCTGTAAAAGCGGCTGACATTATAAGATTGCCTGGTGAAGAGGTTCAGAAAGGCCTGGACGGGTTTTACGCGGGTATCCAAGATGTGAGCCTCAAAGGCTGCTTTCTCGCGATAGTCATTTGGGATATCTTCCGGACAGATTTCACATCCTTTCAGGTTCAGGGCAATAACCTTCACCTCGTAGCCTGCCTTCCACAAGCCCTCAGTGATCTGGTGCATGGCAATGGAGCCCCCATCGGCAGGAGGGTAGGGCACTTTGTGGCAGAGTTGTAATACACGCATAATAGCCTGGGTTTCCTTAAGAAGCATCATCGGTTCTTCGAAAGACGCCAACGAATTTCTCAAAGCGTTTCACATAGCTGTCGATATCGAACAGGGAAGAATCGGTTGAAGCTTTTATTGTGAGTAATATTCCTATTGGCAAAAGCACCAGGGGGGCGATCCACATGCCTTGGTGGGCGGCCAGCACCCCTTCGCGGGCAAATTTCTCACCCGTAATGGAAAGAACGTGAAACACTACAAAGAACAATACTGAGATCACCACAGGAAGGCCGAAACCACCCTTGCGGATAATGGCCCCTAATGGTGCCCCGATCAGGAAGAGGACCACGCAGGCAAACGAAAGCGTAAACTTCCTGTGAAATTCAATCTGGTAGCGTGCAAGAGTTCTGCCCCTTTGCCTGAATTCGTCCTGTGAAAAAAACGTATGATCCTTGTTGCTCCTGACTAGTGAAACAGAGCGGTCAATATTCTGCTGGACAGTAATGGTTGACCCGGCTGTCATGAAATCTACCGGTACAATTTGGTCTTCAGTGAGACTGCCCAGCTTTTCTGTATCAGAAAGAGAGAAATAGGCAAGACGTTTGTAATAATCGTTGAGATAGCTTTCCTTGCGGGTCTTAAGTTCTCCTGAGAGGGAGTCTTCAAAAAAGATCAGCTGATCAAGGGTAAGCATCTGGAAGTGGCTCTTAAACAGTTCTTCATCCGTACGGGTGAGGTCAAAGGCGCTCAGGTCGAAACGCATGATCTGCTCGCTGAACTGAGTCCGCTGAAAGGGCTTCGACTGGTCACGCGGGTTTTGTTGCTGAATGTCCTGGTAATTGGTGCCATTGTACAGGGTGAAAACCAGGGTACGCTTGTCCGGGGTCACCAGCATCGTGCCCCATTCAGCGACCGTTAGGTTGACATTACCCCGCTTGTCGGTATGATCGTAAATCTTGATATCGCGCAGGGTAGTCCCATCCGAATCCTTGTCCTCCACCTTGATGACGTAATTTTCTATGCCCTTGTAATAAACACCTTCCATAATATTAAAGGCAGGTCGTTGCTGCCTTACGTCATAGAGCAGCGAGTACATCTTGAGATTGGCAACAGGCAGGACATTGTTTGAGAAATAAAACGCAACCACCACCAGA
Source organism: Bacteroidales bacterium (assembly GCA_012521995.1). Lineage (GTDB taxonomy): Bacteria > Bacteroidota > Bacteroidia > Bacteroidales > UBA7960 > UBA7960. Next base: position 48,453 of record JAAYLH010000048.1, read on the forward strand.
AATAAAGAAATGACCACCATGGGCCAGAGGATCTTACGCAAGGATATCCCCGCCGATTTAAACCCCACCAGCTCATAATGCTCGCCCATGCTGCCCATTGTCATGATGGAGGAAAGCAGGACCGCCAGGGGCAGTGCCATAGGGACAAAAGTGGCGCTGGCATAAAAAAGCAGCTCGGCAATGATGTACCATTCCAGGCCTTTTCCAACCAGGTCATCAATGTATTTCCATACAAACTGCATCAGGATAATGAACAGGGCAATGAAGAAGGTGACGACAAAAGGCCCCAGGTAAGATTGTAATACCAGTTTATGCAGTTTCTTCATGGAAGTTCTTTAGAAAACATGGCTCGACTCTCAAAGGTGGCGAATTTCTGCAAATATACAAAATACAGCCGTCAGGGCTAGGGCTTATTCCCCTTGCCTGAAAAACAAAATTTGTTAAGGGTTTATCAATAGATCAAACTTATGTAATTTTGTTGTTACAATGAAATTGAATTTAAAGAATTCTAAGGGCGTAAGTCTATGGTCTGGAGCCATTCTAAGGTTCTTGTTAATCCTTTTGATTTTTTCGCAGCTTACTTCTTGCACCACCTATCGGATACGGCGTTTACCCAATAAGGAGATACAGCGTTTTGAAATGGTAAGGATCGGGGGCATCAGACAAGCCATCAGCATTCGCGGCGACGACAAAACCAATCCTGTCCTGGTTTATTTGCACGGAGGACCCGGTTACCCCCTTTTCCCTTTTGAGCCCAGGCAGGGGTCGATGCTCAGGCTCGAGCGGCAGTTTACAATGGTTTACTGGGAACAGAGGGGGACTGGAAAATCGTTCAGCTGGCGCATCCCGCGCAAGTCAATGAGCATTGAGCAGTTTGTTGAAGACACCCGCCAGGTTATTGAGTATGTGCGCCAAGTGACTGGCGCTGATAAGGTTTTCCTTTGGGGACATTCGTGGGGCAGCAATATTGGGGCCCTGTTCGCGGCCCGTTATCCTGAGCTGCTTTACGCGTACATTTCAACCGGCCAAAGCGTTAGCCCCTTTGAAAATGAACAGCTGGCATATGAATTTGTCCTGGAACAGGCGCAGAATGAAAATAACCGCAAGGCCTTGAGGCAACTGGCAAAAATTGACACCCTGGAAGCCAACTATTCCTTGAACCATGCCCTTACCGTGAGGCGCTGGGTATATCGTTACGGAGGGATCCTCAAGGAAGGCAGTGACAGGCCTTACGTGGATATCAGCGAGATCGGGCAAATCCTCAGCGCCCCCGAATACAGTATCTCCGACAGGATCAACCTGATCCTTTTCCCGTACTTCTCGGCAGAAGAGCTTTGGGAAGACCTGAAGGCCTTTGACCTGCGCGAAGCAGCCCCCGGGATTGAAGTGCCTGTTTATTTCCTGGTGGGAAAATATGACAAAATCGTATCCGCCCAACTGGCACTGGTGTACTTCAATATGCTGGAGGCTCCTGCCGGGAAACACCTGATCCTTTTCGAACAATCGGCCCACCGCCCCTTTGATGAAGAAAGGGAAAAGTTCCTGAAAGTACTGAAGGAAAGGATTTTTCCTGAAGTTTTTGGAGAAGTGCCCCACATCCCTGAATAATCCCCAAAGCAATAATTAGCCCCTGGTCGCCCGGCTTTTTCAGTAAAAAACCGGTGAATAGTTTTCCCTTTTGGCCATAATTTCTGAGGCCCGGCCTTTGCCCTTGCCCTCAAAAAAGATTCCTGTCCTGTATCGGGAAGGCAGATTCAGGTTCTGAGGTTAAATCAAAAAGGCTCAGGAAAAATCTAACCGAAGCCAGGGTAGGATTCGACTTTTGCGATTTTTTGAAAATTATTCCGCAAAAAAGTTGCTTGTGTTCTTTCCCTTTTGAAACCTTTTTAGGTTCGATTCAAGACCGGAGTTCAAACGTAGTTAACACGTAGTTAACACGTAGTTTAGACGTAGTTCAGACGTAGTTCAGACGTGCGTACACGTTTTAACTCCGTCTAAAATACGTTTAAGAAACGTTTTAAATACGTTTTAATTTTGACCCGGGTCCGGTTAAAAAAGAGCAAGGGCCGGGGCCGGATGAATGACGGGCCCGGAAGTTGGCTGAAAAAAAGTGAGGGGGGAGGCTTGAAAGGATCAGGACAGGGTAGAAACAGAAACGGCTGCCTCTGTTTCCAGAGACAGCCGTTTCTTTAATGGGAAGCGGCCTTAATTATTTTCTCGATGACCGAGTTTCGTTCATCCTTTAAGTCCATCTCTACAAGTCTGACAGAGGGGAATGATCTTTTGATATCTTCCTTGAGTTCCGGAGGGTATTTTTCGCTGAAGATGGGCCCCAGCAAAACTACCTCAGGGGATTGTTTTTCCAGGAGTTGAAATAGAGCATTGAAGCCATTGGCTTTTCCTGATACGAAAATTTCGGGACGGCCATCGAGCAAGGCCGATATGCCGTTGAGCATTATATCGCTGCTTTCTGCAATAATGATACTGATCTCCTTCATTGAATCAAAACATTAGTGATGCTAAATTACATCAAAGGAGAGGGCTGTATGACCGTATTTTTACGCAATTTTTCGGAATAAAACGCCCGAAACAATTTTTTTGTTTCGGGCGCTGAATAAGGAATCTTCAAGCCTTAAGATCAGATGTCGATGATCTTGTTTTTGATGGCAAATTTGATCAATTCAACCGAGTTTTTCATATTTGTTTTCTGCAGGATATGGTTTTTGTGCGATTCAATGGTGCGCACACTCAGGAACAACTTGTCGGCAATTTCACTGTTGTTGTAACCCTCGGCAAAAAGCTGAAGCACTTCCAATTCTCGGCGGGTAAGCTCAGGGAAGGGGCTGCTGGTTTTTTTCTTTTTATTTGAATAATTTCTGACAATTTCGTCAGAGATCTTGGTGTGGAAATAGTTTTTACCGCCATAAAGAGCAGTGATGGCTTCCACCAGTTCTTCTGAGGCGACATCCTTGGGCACATAGCCGTCGGCGCCGGCATCAATGGCATCCGAGATATTGTCGTAATCGGCATGCATCGAAAGGATAAGTACTTTGATGTCGGGATACTTTTTCTTGATGATCTCAGTAGTTTCAATGCCCGACATCTCCGGCATGCTGATGTCGAGCAGGATCACGTCGGGTACATCCTTTTCAAGCAGTGCCAAAGCTTCTTTCCCACTTTGCCCAACACCTGATACAGTAATGTTCTCGGCACTTTCCAGAAAAAGCCCAATACAATCAGTAACCAATTTGTGGTCGTCGACTAAAGCGACTTTGATTTTTCCCATGGTTTTCCCCCTGATTAAAGCAATATTTCAAGGCCCGAAATGACCTGATTTCTTGCCCACACAAAATAACAACAAGTTTGCGAAATTTGCAAAAAAATATTAATAATACGGTTAAACATAAAAATCAAGCGTCAACAGCAATTATTCCTTGTGGAAAATGGCAGCTGAAGCCTGGGCCGTTGGCATGATGAGCAGGTCGTTGATGTTGACGTGTGGCGGAAGGGTGGTCACATAGGCCACAACCCCGGCCACATCATCCCCTTCCAGGGGCTTAAACCCCTTGTACACATTTTGTGCCCGTTCTTCATCGCCATGGAAACGCACTTTTGAGAATTCCGTTTTCACCGCACCCGGGCTGATTTGAGTCACCCTGATGCCGTGGCTCAGCAGGTCAATGCGCATTCCCTGGCTCAGGGCATCGACGGCATGCTTAGTGGAGCAATAAACGTTGCCCTTGGGATAAACCTCACGACCAGCGATTGAGCCAATATTGATGATGTGCCCTGTTTTGCGTGCTTTCATGCCGGGGGCCACAGCCCGGGTGACGTACAACAAGCCCTTGATGTTGGTGTCAATCATTTGCTCCCAGTCTTCCAGGCTGCCCTCTTCGATGGGGTCGAGTCCTAGGGCAAGTCCTGCATTGTTGATCAGGATGTCTATCTCTTTCCATTCCTCAGAGAGCCCGTCAATTGCTGCCCTTACATCGTGGTTGTTGCGTACGTCGAAGTCCAGGACGAGGACAGCCACTTCATGGGTGTTCTCGATTTCTTTCTTTAAATTTTCCAAACGGTTAACCCGCCTCCCTGTTAGGATCAGCTTGTGACCCAAAGAAGCAAATCGCATGGCGCAAGCCCTGCCAATGCCACTGGTAGCTCCCGTGATCATGGTAATTTTTGTCATGGTGTTTTGGTATTTTGATTGGGAAATTTTTTTTGAAAAGATATTATTTTTGTTGATAAATTCTTTAGGAAACTTTTCTCGAGGGGAACGATGCCGATAAAGCTCATCCACAGAAAGGGGAGGGCGGGAATCTTAAACCTTACGAGGGTGCCATAGACCTGGGTGGTAATCCCAATGAAAACAAACAATACAAGGGTGAACCAGATTCCGAACCACTCCATCCGTCCCGGCCTTTTATTCCGGAAAGCGTATAGGCCCAACAGGATTATCATAAGCAGGATGGCCAGGTTTTCGATAGCGGCTGAAAGGATGATTGGGTTAGCGCTGTCGAGCAGGTGGGGTCGGAACAGGACGTTAAGCAGGGCCCTGGGGATATATGCCAGGATGCTAACAAAGTTGGGTTCAAGGAATACTTGGTGGATGAGGCTTCCCGCCTTAACATATACCGAAAAGCGCATATAGAAATTCTGTCTTTTTGCCAGGATGGCAAAGGGGTCGAATTGCGGAAACAACCATGCAATGACCATGACCACCAAAACCGAGAGCAGGATGAGCCCGGGAAAAATGATCGCGGGTGAGGGCCTTTTCAGTTTTCCCGCAAGGTGAAAGGCCAACAGGCAGGGTATCAGCAGTAAGAGCACATAAACCTTTAGCAAAAGGAGCAGGAAGCTTAGTGCAGCAAAAAAAAGGTATTGCCATCCTTTGAGGCGCTCGCCCGAGAGGATCCTGTCGGAATAAAATACGAAAAAGCCCATCACAGGGATCAGGAGGATTTCCTTGATAAGGCCTGATCCCCAGAAGATGATGGAAGGAAAAAGGAAAATTCCGATGGCAAGAAAGGGGATCTTGCTTTGCTTCAGGTGGCGGAGGCCAAATTTATAAATGGCTACCAGGCCTGCCAGGGAAAAAAAGTTTGCAATGACCGAGTTCACGTGTATCTTGCCAAACGACAGCAGGTTCAGTAAGGCGTTGTACCTGATCATAAGCCTGTTGTCGTTATAAACGGGATACAGCTCGGGATCCCACCAATAAGGCATTTTGTCGTAGTAGGCCTGCAGGTGGGGCGCATCGGCGCCAATGCCTGTGAGCATCCGCAAGTAATCCGTGAGTTTGTGGCGCAGGGCTCCCGAAAGGACTCTGCTTTCGTTGAAGTACCGGTAGATGTCGGCCGTGTGTGGCTCGTAGTAATAAGTATAGATGAAAATAAAGACGGCACCGGCTATGACCTTGATCAGAAACAGCGCCACCAGGGTTTTGTAGTTGAGTCCGGGCACACCCCTGAAGAAGGGCATGTGTTTTATCGCAAGCAATAAGAGATATATCCAGAGGATGGAATAGAGGGCTTCTATCATGGCATTCAAAGATAATTGTTAATTGCCAAAGAAATGTTTCCGCAGCTTGGCTTTGTTGCTTATTTTTGCCAAAAAAATAAAAACTTCGCTTCCCATGGAATCATCCATCCACGATTTTCCTGCCGGACTAGAAACTGCAAAACAACTGGGTCTCTTGCCCGAAGAGTATGACAAGATCTGTGAACTTCTGGGCCGTGAGCCTAATTTTACTGAGCTGAGTGTGTATTCTGTAATGTGGTCTGAGCATTGTTCTTATAAGAATTCGATCAAGTGGCTGAAGACGCTTCCGCGCAAGGGGCCACATCTCTTGGTGGAGGCCGGGGATGAGAATGCAGGTTTGGTTGATCTTGGGGATGGGCTGGCCTGTGCTTTCAAGATTGAATCGCACAACCACCCTTCGGCCCTTGAGCCATATCAGGGTGCTGCCACTGGAGTAGGAGGCATCAACCGCGACATCTTCACCATGGGAGCCCGCCCCATTGCACAGCTCAACTCGCTTAGGTTTGGCAACCCTGCCCTGGAGCGCACCAAATGGCTGCTCAAAGGGGTGGTAAAGGGCATCGGCGACTATGGCAATGCCTTTGGAGTGCCTGTTGTGGGAGGTGAGGTTTCGTTTGACGATTGCTATAATACCAATCCCCTGGTCAATGCAATGTCCGTGGGTATTGTTAAATCGGGGAATACCATTTCGGCCATTTCGGAAGGGGTGGGCAATCCTGTTTTTATAGTGGGCTCGGCTACAGGGAAGGACGGCATCCACGGTGCGACCTTTGCTTCAGAGGACATTACTGAGGCTTCTGCCGATAAAATCCCAGCGGTACAGGTGGGCGACCCGTTCCAGGAAAAACTGCTGCTGGAAGCTTCTCTGGAGGTTATCAAGACCGGCGCCGTGGTAGGTATGCAGGATATGGGGGCCGCAGGCATTACTTGCTCAACCAGCGAAATGTCGGCCAAGGGGAAGCACGGTATGGTGATTCACCTGGATAAGGTCCCGATGCGTCAGAAGAATATGCATCCCTTCGAAATTCTGCTGAGCGAATCGCAGGAACGTATGTTGTTGGTAGTCCATAAAGGCCGTGAAGAAGAGGTTGAGAAAGTTTTCGAGAAGTGGGATCTCAACTGTGTTCAGATCGGTGAAGTGATAGAGGGTGATGTGCTGAAGTATTATATGCATGGCGAACTCGTTGCGCAGGTTTCGGCAGATTCTCTTGTATTGGGAGGTGGCGCGCCCGTTTATGAACGGGAGTATCGCGAGCCTGCCTATTTTAAGGAAAAGGATCAGTTTAGCATGGACCAGGTGAAGGAGCCCCGCGATTTGAAAAAGGTAGCTCATTTCCTGCTTGGCTCACACAATGTCGCTTCCAAGAAATGGGTTATCGATCAGTATGATACCATGGTGGGGACCAAAAATATGAGCACCAATTGTCCTTCGGATGCAGGGATCGTTAACCTGAAGGGTACCAATAAGGCCCTGGCCCTTACGGTTGACTGTAACGCGCGTTATGTTCATGCGGATCCCGAAAAGGGTTGCTCTATTGCTGTAGCCGAAGCGGCACGCAACATCGTTTGCAGCGGTGGCGTACCTTCTGCCATCACCAATTGTCTGAATTTTGGAAATCCCTATAACCCCGAAGTGTATTGGCAATTTGTAGGCGCCATTAAGGGGATGAGCAAGGCTTGTACAAAATTTGAAACCCCAGTAACAGGTGGCAATGTAAGCTTTTACAACCAGGTGACCATTAACGGGAAAACAGAGCCTGTATTTCCCACCCCGACCATAGGTATGATGGGGGTGGTGGAAGATAAGGCCCACATCACCGGACTGGGCTTCCGGGAGGAAGGCGACCTGATTTATCTGCTCGGCCTGCCGCGTAATGACATAAACTGCTCAGAATACCTTTATAATTACCACAAAGTTAAGCTTTCCCCACCTCCGTATTTTGATCTTGAAGAAGAATACAAACTCCAGCAGGGGCTGAAAAATCTCATTCGTGAAGGGCTGATTGAATCGGCCCACGATGTAGCGGATGGGGGATTGTTTGTGACCCTTTTCGAGTCAGCCAGGGTCAACGGGCTTGGGTTCAACATTGATACGGACCCTGAATACCGCAAGGATGCTTTCCTGTTTGGAGAAAGTCAGAGCAGGGTGGTGGTATCCATTTTGCCTGACAACGAAGGTGAGTTTGCTGCCCTATGTGCAATGAAGGGCCTTGATTTTTCACTCCTGGGAGAAGTCAGGGGTGTAGAAGCCGTTGTTGATGGGGAATCGTATGGCAGCATTGAAGAACTGTATGAGTTGTTTGAAAGCGTGATTCCCAAAATGATGGCATAACGGCCGGTTTTCCGTCGTTTCTATGTTTCCGGGCCGCGTTCACCTTGGGCGATTGCCAGTGCAAATGATGTAAAGGTTTACCTGGTGTGGAGATGTTCATTCATCCATTCGAGCAGGTACATAAAGACCTTTTCTTTCTCTGTTTCGTGAAACATTTCGTGCCTTCCCCTGAAGATTTTTACCTTGAGGTTCTGAAACCGTTGCTTGTAGAACTCCCTGTGAATTTTCATGGCATCCTTTCCGAAATGTCCTACCGGGTCGTCTTGGCCGCCCATGATCAGCAAGGGGAGGGTCTTACGGTATTTCAGGTTGTGATGGGCTTTTTTCATTGCGGTAATACCCTTTGCCAGGTTGTTGTAAAAGGCCACCGAGCAATCAAATCCGCAATAAGGGTCCCTTGCATACTCATCCACTTCTTCGCGGCTTGAGGAAATCCATTCAAAAGGAGTGGGGCGGGGCTTGAAGTGACGGTTAAAGCTGAGGAAGAATATTTTATTGAACCATTTACTAACCTTATTGGGGCCGTAAAAGAGTTTTTGTGTCCTGACTACCAGTCCCAGCGCCTTTAGCAGTCCGCCAGGCATTTCAAAGGTTCCCGACAGCACCAGCCCTTGTATGTAAACGGGGTAAACGGCAATGAAATGCCGTGCCAGGATGGAGCCCATGCTATGCCCCAGAAGGAAAACAGGGACCTCAGGCTGGTTTTTCTTAATGTGGGTGTACAGGGTACGCGCGTTTTCAAGCATGATCTCCCAGCCGCGGCTGTCCGGGATGAATCCCAACCGTTCAAGGTTGCCCGCCGTTTGCCCATGCCCCGGGTGGTCGTTGATGAAAACACCGTATCCGCTTTCGGCAAGAAACAAAGCCAACTCGTGATAACGGCCGTGATGCTCAGCCATCCCATACAAGATTTGCAAAATGCCCTTGGGCTTTCCCGATGAGGGCAAATAGCTTTTTACAAAGAACCTTTCCTGAGAGGTGCTGCTCAGGAAATAGGTTTGTTCCTTTACGATTGGTGCTTCCATAAGGTAAATTTTTAGTATTTCCCTGCCAATGAGCTATTTTTCGGAAATGTTGTATTTTTGCCACCCTGTAACCCATTCCGCAAAAGGCAGGACCCTGGCTTGTATTCCCCAAAATTATCAAACTTATTGTTTGGTTTTGAGGAAACGTTTAAATAATGGACAGTGAGCTGAAGGGGAAAGGGATTTTTGTTCATGTATTATTTAGGTCATTTGAAAAAGCAGGAAAAACCACATTTCGGGAAGCCTCTTATGCCCTGGCAAAGGCGCTTACTGCTGGCCTGCGGGATCATCTCGCTTGGCCTAGGGCTAATTGGCATTCCCTTGCCCTTGCTGCCCACCACGCCTTTCCTGCTTTTGTCGGCCTGGTGCTTTGCCCGCAGCTCCGAGCGGTTTTACCAGTGGTTGCTGAATCACCGATATTTTGGGAAAAGCATCCGTAACTACCGGATGAAGGGAGGAGTCAGTCTGGGGGTAAAGATCGGGGCAATCACCCTTTTATGGCTAACCATTTTGTTTTCAGTGATCTTCGTTGTGAACCTTTGGTGGGTAAGGGGGCTGCTGCTTGCCATTGCCATAGGGGTCACCATCCATATATGGGCATTGAAAACCATTCGTGCAGAAGAGAATGAAGCATAGGGAAGAAGGTCTGTTTCCCGAATTCCGCTAAAAGAAAGTGCAAGGAAAAGGCCGCCAAGGCTTGAAATGCAGCTGGACGACCTGAACCTTATCCACCCTGAGGCGGAATATTTTATCTTTGAGTAAGGTGCTTAATGGCCGCCCTGGCCTGTATGCACGTGTCCGTGTGAAACTTCCTCCGGGCTTGCATCCCGTGCTTCCAGCACTTCGCCTTTGAAATGCAGGTCAAGGCCTGCAAGGGGGTGATTGAAATCCATCTTAACGGTTTCCTCGCTTACTTCAACCACTTTACCGTTCAATGGATTGCCCTCCTGGTCCCGCATGGGAACCGTATTGCCAATTTCCAGCATATCAGTTGCAAGTTCGCCATCGATTACAAAAACACTTTTGGGAAGATCTACGACGGCTTCCTTGTTCACAGGGCCATAGGCCTGATCAGCAGCAATGATGAATTCGAAGGGGTCGCCCTGATTCAGGTGAGCTACCTGGTTTTCAAATTCGGGGATTAGGTTGCCCGTCCCAAAAAGAAACTGCGCAGGGTTTGCCTTTTCGGCGGTTTCAATGATGTCTCCCTGGGCGCTGCCAGAGCGTAATTCGTAGGTTAATGAAATAACTTTCGCTTGAGCCATAAAAAATAGGTTACGGTTAAAAAATCAATGGGATGACCGCCCTTTAGAGCAAGGCATCCCTGTTTGTGAATGTTCTGCGAAGATAAACAAAATGTAATTTTATAAGCCCTTGAAAATGTTTATTTTTGCAGCCAATACCTGTAGTGCCTACGCAATGGCCGATGGAAGATGAAAAAACATAAATATTTATTTGTTTTTTCTTTGGGATTGTTTGGGAAAATTTTGTAATTTTGCGCTCCTGAAAATTAACAATAGGAATTTATCATCATGGCAAAGAAAACGAAAGAAGCGCGGGTGCAGGTTATCATGGAATGCACCGAGCACAAAGACAGCGGCTTGCCGGGTACTTCCAGGTACATTACCACCAAGAACAAGAAGAACACCCCCGAGCGCCTTGAGCTCAAAAAATATAACCCCATTTTACGGAAAATGACCGTTCACAGAGAAATTAAATAACCCTTTGAATTATGGCAAAGAAAGTTGTTGCAACCCTTAAGACCGATACCGGAAACGGTTTCGCCAAAGTGATCAGGATGAATAAATCCGATAAGACCGGAGCCTATTCCTTCAGTGAAGATATCATTGCTTCTGATAAAGTGAAAGATTATTTCAGCAAGAAATAAAGCCTTCCTTCTTACAAAATTTATGGTCAGACCTGTCCTATTCCTTAGGGCAGGTCTGATTTTGTTTTCTGAATAATCGCAACCCATACCGTTTTTGAAAAGGGAATTGCATTTGCTCCCTTCTCAATCCTTTAAATACAATGGCACTTGGCTTGTATTAAATTCATTAACTTTGTGCGGATAAATCACCGAAGAAAATGGGTCTTTTTGATATTTTTTCCCGTAACAAGAAAGAGAACCTTGATAAAGGTCTGAGCAAAACGCGGGAAAGCTTTTTTGGGAAGCTTTCCAAAGCTGTGGCGGGCAAATCGAAGGTCGATGCCGAAGTGCTCGACGAGCTTGAGGAAATCCTGATCAGCTCCGATGTGGGGGTGGCTACTACCATACGCATCATCGAGCGCATTGAAGAGCGAGTGGATCGAGACAAATACCTTGGTACCGATGAACTCAACCGCATCCTTAAGGAAGAAGTGGTGGCCCTGCTGGCCGAAAACCATGCTACCGATTTTGAAAAACTTCTCGACGACAAGCACCAGCGGCCCTATGTCATTATGGTCGTGGGGGTGAATGGGGTAGGAAAAACCACAACCATTGGTAAACTTGCCCACAAGTTCAAAGGTGCCGGACACAAAGTGGTCCTGGGGGCCTGCGACACATTCAGGGCGGCAGCCGTTGATCAGCTAACCATATGGTCAAAACGGGTGGATGTGCCCATCGTCAGCCAGGGAATGGGAGCAGACCCCGCAAGCGTGGCCTTCGAAACCCTGCAATATGCCGTGAAGAATCAGATGGACGTGGTAATCATCGATACCGCCGGAAGGTTGCACAACAAAATTAACCTGATGAACGAGCTCTCCAAGATTAAACGGGTGATGCAGAAGGTGATTCCAGAAGCCCCCCATGAGATTTTACTGATCCTTGATGGGTCGACCGGGCAAAATGCCTTTGAACAGGCCAAGCAGTTTACTGCCGCCACCGAAGTCAATGCCCTGGCCATTACCAAACTCGATGGCACTGCCAAGGGCGGCGTGGTCATCGGCGTCAGCGACCAGTTCCAGGTGCCAGTGAAATATATCGGGGTAGGCGAGACGGTGGAGGACCTTCAGCTCTTCGACCGCAAGGCTTTTGTTGAGTCCATCTTTCAGTAAAATCTGACCCTTTGTCCAGAAAGAAATCATTGAACGTCATCACTTTGGGTTGCTCCAAAAACCTGGTGGATTCTGAACGAATCCTCGGACAGCTGCCCGCAGGGAAATATAGGCTTTCGCACGATGCTTCAGGCCCTGCTGATATTGTCATTATCAATACCTGCGGCTTCATCAGGGACGCCAAGGAAGAAAGCATCGACACCATCCTCGAATATGTCGAAGCCAAGAAACAGGGCCTGGTGGAAAAAGTCCTGGTAACAGGCTGTCTTTCGCAGCGTTACAAGGAAGCCCTGGAGAAAGAGGTCCCCGAAGTGGATGCCTGGTTTGGGGCCCGCGAGCCCGATGATTTGTTTGATTACCTTGCCCATCCCTATTCCACCCACAGCGGCAAGCGATTCCTGACCACACCATCCCATTTTGCCTATCTGAAAATTGCCGAGGGCTGCGACCGCACCTGCTCTTTCTGTGCCATCCCAATGATTCGCGGGGCCTTCCGCTCGCGCACCATTGAAAGCCTGGTAGAGGAAGCCCATAACCTGGCCGCTAAAGGGGCGAAAGAATTGCTGCTGGTGGCCCAGGACCTGAGCTATTATGGCTACGACCTGGAACGCAAACCCTTGCTGGCGCCATTGCTCAGAGAACTCTCAAAGGTGCAAGGCATCGAATGGATCAGGCTGCATTACGCCTATCCCCAGAAATTCCCCGAAGAGGTGATTCCCATTATGGCCAATGACCCGAAGATTTGCCGATACCTGGACATTCCATTACAACACATCAACGACGACATTCTGAAGGCCATGAAAAGAGGGCACGACAGGCAGGGAACCCTGCAACTGCTCGAGAAGTTTCGTAAGCAAATCCCGGGAGTGGCGCTAAGAACCACCTTATTGGTAGGATTTCCAGGAGAAACGCGCAGAGAATTTCAGGAGTTGCTCGATTTCGTCAAACTGGCTCGTTTTGAACGCCTCGGGGTGTTCACCTATTCGCCCGAAGAAGGCACCACCGGTTATGCTTTGGGCGACCCGGTGCCGGAGAAGGAGAAACAGCGCCGCGCCGACCAACTGATGGAACTTCAGGCAGAAATTTCGGGCGCCCTTAACGAAGAAAAGATCGGAAAGACCTTCAAGGTCCTTATCGATAGGACAGAGGGCGATTATTTTATCGGGCGTACCGAATTCGACTCGCCCGAAGTTGACAACGAAGTGCTTGTAGATAAAGCTCCCGGAATCCGGATTGGAAATTTTGTAAACGTGAAGATCAATTCCGCCACCGACTTTGAGCTATTTGGGACGGAAATTTTTTAAAGGTCAAAACTTTTCGATTATGATCAAACCCAAATTAACATTGGAAGAGATCAATGCCCTGAACCGAGATACCCTGATGGGGCACCTGGGAATGGAATACCTTGAAATCAGGGAAGGCTATGTCTATGCCCGCATGCCGGTCGACCACCGGACCCTGCAGCCCGCTGGCATCCTCCATGGCGGGAGCAGCCTGGCCCTGGCCGAGACCATTGGGGGACTGGGTTCTGTTTTCCTTGTCGACAGCGAACAATTTGACGTGCGCGGATCTCACCTCAGCGCCAATCACCTGAGGGCCGGCACAGGCAACTGGGTTTATGGTAAGGCCACCATCATCCACAAGGGGCGTAATACCCATTTGTGGAATATCGATATTTTTGACGAACAGGA
>JAAYLH010000049.1 GCA_012521995.1 Bacteroidales bacterium
CAGTATTGCGGGGTCTTGTTTTTCCAAAGCTCCCCCTGAACAGTTTCCCGCGTCGGGTTTTTTGATCTCCTTTTCCCATAGCCTTATTCTTTTAGGTTATACAATGATTCGTGCTTTAAAATTAAGCATTTCAGGCGAGAAAGTCAATGTTTTGGCTGCTTGTTTTTCAAAAATCGCTCAATGATGAAATCGGCACTTTTGATGGACGCCTTTAGCCACCGGAGGTGGAGGGCGTCGTACTCGTCTTCCGAAAAGGTTCGGGGCAGCTCACTGTTGCGGATGCGGGTGCTGAGTTCGTAGAGGCAGATGGCAGCCGAAACGGAGATGTTGAAGCTTTCGGTGAAGCCTGCCATGGGGATGCGCAGGTAAGCATCGGCCATGCTCAGGGCCTCGGGGGTGAGGCCTCCAAGCTCGGTGCCAAACAGCAGGGCGACGGGCTTGTCGAGGGGCAGGGTGGCAGGGGTGTAGTCGTTTTCGTGGGGACTGGTGGCCACCAGCGTGAAGCCTTTTGACCGGAGCGAATGCAAACATTCGAGGGTGTTGTTTTCGTTTTGGTTATAGCGATGCAGGTCCAGCCATTTGCTGGAGCCCATCGCCACTTCCTGACTTACCTCAAACACATTACGGTTCTCGATGATGTGCACATCCTGGATGCCAAAGCATTCGCACGATCGCAGCACGGCGCTGGCATTGTGCGACTGGTATATGTCCTCGAGCACCACCGTGAGGTAAGGGGTGCGTTTCGACAGGACTTCAAGGATGCGCTGGTGGCGGCTTGGGGTGATAAACCCGCTGAGAAACTCGATCACCAGCCGGCGGGTGGCTCTATCCATAGCTGCTTGTTTGGTCTATTGGCTGTTGCTTTTGATGATCATCCCTGCCAGACGAAACAACAGGCGGCTGCTTACGATGCCATCCACTTCGCCCGGGCCGGTCTCCACAAGGTCAGCGCCAATGATCTTCTTGCCACGTGCGATGATGGTCTCCAGCAGGTAAACGGCCTGGTTGAATGTCAGCCCACCGGGCAGGGGAGTGCCTGTGCCGGGGCAGAGTGAGGGGTCCAGCCCGTCGACATCAAGACTGATGTATACCTCAGCGGGCAACTTCTCCACGATATCTATGCATATCTCATTCCAGCTTTCCCCTTCAAAAAGGCGGTTGTGGATGTCCCGGTCGAAATAGCAGCGTATTTTTGAAGGGTTGCGACTGATGACCTGCACCTCCTCGGGGCACAGCTCACGGATGCCTACCTGGACAAGCTTGCTCACCCCTTCGGTCTGAATCGCGTTGTGCATGATGGAAGCGTGCGACTGCCGGAATCCCTGGTAGGCATCGCGCAAGTCGGCGTGGGCGTCGATCTGAAGGATGCCGAAGCCCGGCCGCTTGCGCCCAAGGGCACGAATGAGACCCAGCGGGACGCTATGCTCCCCACCCACCACCACGGGGATCTTCTCCTGCTCGAGGTACATCAGCGACTTCAGCTCCAGCTCAAGGCTGAGGGCATCACTGGCCGCGTTCACTTCCTCCACGATCTTCTGCATCTCCTCTTCCTCCCCGGGATCGCCCCCCAGCTCCAGGAAATTGATGTAATGCCTTGCCCTTTTGCGTAAATTCTGGTTGTTGCTCACCATCGCAGGGTCGATGTCCTCCATCGCCATTCCCTCTTGCCAGGCGTTGGGGACAAAGGGATCGAAAAGGTCGATCTGGAAAGAGGATTCTAATATCTTGCGGGGGGCCTGTGCCGTGCCTTCAAAGTTCGAAACGGTGACATCCCAAGGCATGGGGATGAAAACAACTTTTGCATCCCCAGGCGTGAATGGCAAGCTGAAGATGTTGTTGCTGGTGTTGCCTGTGGCATTGGGGTTATACCCCTCGAGGGCATCTTTTGCGCTCATGACCTTGTTGGTTTTTGACCTTTTGAATATTGGCTGAACAAAAATAAAAAAAGCCCCGATACCTTCGGGGCTTTTCATCGCTTGATGGACAGGTTTACTTAACCATTTTTGCCAAATCAGCACCGGCCTTGAATTTAACAACCTTCTTGGCGGGGATGGTAATCTCCCTGCCTGACTGCGGGTTGCGGCCTTTGCGGGCTTCCCTTTTTGATACGGAGAAAGAACCGAATCCTACGAGGGCTACGCGGTCACCTTTTTTCAAAGCTTTTGTGGTGGCACCAATAAAGGCATCGAGTGATTTTTTTGCGTCGGCTTTTGTCAAACCTGCTCCTGATGCAATAGCATCGATCAATTCTGCTTTGTTCATTTTTTTCAAAATTTTAGTTACACGAGTAATTGGTTGCTTCCATTAATCATTGCAAATATAGGCCATTTCTAAGAAAATACAAGTCTGACGCGGGAAAACTCACGATTTTGTTGAAAAAACGGGGATTTTGTTAATAACTATGGTCGAAAAACCCTGAAACTAGGATTATTCAAGGGTTTTTGTGCTTATTATGGGAAGTTTGGGAGGGGTTTTCCCCTGAATCCCCGGAGGAAATCGGGGGTGCTCATCCGCTTTTTGCCCGGCATCTGGAGGCTTTTCACCAAAACCACGCCATCGGGGGTGGTAAACAAGAACTCTTCCTTGCCATCGGAGCAGGGAGTGCCTGCAGGAATCCTGTGCTCTGCCACCCTGGGACGGGCTTCAAAGATCTTCATGCTGGTTTCGCTGCCTTCCAGGGTGAGGGGCGTAAAGGCGCCGGGGTAGGGGCTGAGGCCGTGAATCAGGTTGACAACCTCCCGGCAGGGGCGCTTCCAGTCGATCAGACAGTCTTCGCGGTAGATCTTGGGGGCTTTCTTCAGGCTGCCGGAACCGCTGATGTACTCTCCCTGGTCGAGGGCCTGCACCGCCCCTCCGGCAAGGCTGTCGAGGGTCTTTATCACGATGGCCGCTCCCGCTTCCATCATACGGTCGTGTAGATGGCCTGCGGTTTCGTATTCGAGGATGGGCATCTTCTCGCGGAGCAGGATCCTGCCTGTGTCGATCTCGTGATCGAGCAGGAATGTGGTCACCCCCGTTTCCTTTTCGCCGTTGATGATGGCCCGGTTGATGGGCGCAGCACCACGGTATTGGGGAAGGAGGGAGGCATGCATGTTGAAGGTCCCTAAAGGCGGAAGGGCCCAGACGCTTTCGGGAAGCATGCGGAAAGCTACAACCACCTGGACATCGGGCTTCAGGGCAAGAAGGGCTTCATGAAATGCGGGCGCTTTGAGGTTTTCGGGCTGCAGCACGGCGACTCCCAGCTCAAGGGCTGCCTGTTTGACCTCCGAATGCAATAGCTTCAAGCCCCTGCCTGCAGCTTTGTCGGGCGTGGTGACCACCCCTGCCAGGTGATAGCCCTCCCTGTGCAGGGCCTTAAGGATAAAGGCTGCGATCCGGGGCGTGCCCATAAATACGATGCGCAGGTCTTTGGCGTTCATAAAGCTTTTCAGGCTCCCAGCCTGTTTTTCAGGTCGATCATTTTGATGGCCGTGACGGCGGCCTCATCGCCTTTGTTGCCGTGCTTGCCGCCTGCTCGATTTTTGGCCTGCTCATAGGTGTCGGTGGTAAGCACCCCAAAGATGACAGGGATGCCCGAGTCGAGCTGCAGGTTCATGATGCCCTGGCTGACGGCCTGGCAGATGAACTCGAAGTGACGGGTCTCACCCTGGATGACACAGCCCAGGCAAATGACCGCATCGACTTCAAGCTGGTCAATGAGGTAAGCCGCACCCTGGGGCAGCTCAAAACTGCCGGGCACATAATGCACAAAAAGCTGATTCTCGGGCAGGCCGTGCTGCTCCAGGGTCTCAACGGCTCCACGCAGCAGGGCGCCTGTGATCTCCGGGTTCCACTCTGAAACAACGATGCCCACACGCATATGATCTGCGCCGGGCACCTTGTGTGGATCGTACGATGAGAGGTTTTGCTTCTTTTCGCTCATTCAGAGGGTTTATTTCTGTATATCGGTACGACCGATGTACCGTTCAATATTTCGGCCTTCAGCCGAGTTCTTGTACTCCTTGTTGATGCGTTCGTACAAGGCAAGGGCTTCGGAGGCCTGCCCCATCTCTTCAAAAAGAAGACCTGCCTTAAACAGGAATAGTGGGGTGGTTAAGTCGTTGGGCTTGTATTGGTAGGCTTTGCGATAGTAACGGGATGCGCTGCCCTGATCGCCCTTTTCAAGATAAGCATCGCCGATGGCCCCAAGAGCCATAGCTCCCACGATCTGGTCACGGCCGCGGTATTTCTTCAGATGCTTGATGGCATCATCATAATTGCCAAGTTTCAGCTGGCTGATACCGGCATAATAACGCGCCAGCCTGGCAGATTTGGTGCCGCGGAAAGACGTAATGATGTCGTTGAACCCGGGATATTCGGCATTGCCGTCGAGGGCAAGCTGCAGGCTGTCCTGCTCAAACCAGGTCTCAGCCATAAACATTTCGGCGCTGGCATCTTTTTCACGGGGAGCCAGGATGAAGCGGGTGTATCCAATATAGCCTGCAATGAGCAGGACGATGATGGCCACTGCCCACATAATGCCATTCTGGTTGCGCTCAATAAATTGCTCGGAGCGGCTCAGCGCTTCCTCAACCGCTAAAATGTTCTTGTCGTCTTCGGTATGCTTTTTGCTTTTTGACATATTTTCTGAATTTAGGCTGCAAAATTAAATTATTTTTGCGTCATTCAAACCTTTTTGAGGTTTTTTTTGGATAGCACTGACCCTTTAGCGAAGAAATGCCCTGCAGAGATTTTAAAAACTCGAAACCAATAAATTACCCTCACCTTGCGTTTCAAGGTAAAGCCGCCAGTTAAAACCTAATATTATGCGCAGCATTCGCTTTTTTGTCCTGTTGCTGTTTTTGCCCCTGCTGACCAGCCTGCTGTTCTCCTGCCGTGAGGACGGCTACGATGCCGATCCCTCCATCGAACTGGGCTTTTCGGCCGACTCCCTCTTGTTCGACACCGTTTTCACTACCGTGGGTACCGCCACACGCTCTTTCCGCGTGTATAACCACCACAGCAAAAGGGTGAGGATAGCCTCCATCGCCCTGGGCAGCGGTACCGATTCCTATTTCCGGGTCAACGTAGACGGCCGCTCCGGCTCAAGCATTCAGGACGTGGAGATAGGTGCCAACGACAGCATCTTTGTCTTTGTGGAAGTCACCGTTGACCCCGTCAACCAGAACACCCCACTGGTGATTGTCGACAGCCTTTTATTCAGGCTGAATGGCAATGAACAGGACGTGAAGCTGGTGGCCTGGGGGCAGGATGCTCATTTCTTTTATCCCAACTATACAGAACCCGCTTCGGGATTGTCTTATCACCTGATCTCGGATGACACCACCTGGGGGGCCGACCTGCCTTATGTCATTTACGGCCTTGCCGTGGTGGCGCCCAACAAAACCCTGACACTGGAGGCAGGGACCCGCGTGCACCTCCACAACAACGCCAGCCTGGTGTTCCTTGGTGGCGCCTCGCTGAAGGTCTATGGGATGAGCGACGCCCCCGTGCTCTTCCAGGGCGACCGCCTGGAACCCTTTTATGACGAACAGCCGGGGCAATGGGGGCGTATTTGGCTGACCGCCACCAGCAAAGACCACCTCATCAACCACGCAATCATCAAAAACGGGAGCGTGGGCTTGCACGTCGACAGCATCGGCAGCTATTCCTCGCCAACGCTGACCATCAAAAATACAATCATCAAAAATATGAGCATGGTGGGAATCCTCGCTCAGGGCAGCAATGTCGTGGCCGAAAACACCGTGGTGGCCAACTGCGGCCAACAGACCCTCTACCTGGCCCTGGGCGGAAAATACGACTTCAGACACTGCACCTTCGCCAACTACTTCAACCTGCCCAACACAAGCCTGCGACAGACCCCTTCGGTGTTCCTCAACAACTATTATGTGGATGTGGATGGGGTGCTCAGGCAACGCGACTTCGAATCGGTGTTTTTTGGCAATTCCATTGTCTATGGCAGCATACAGGAAGAACTGCAGTTCGACCTGGCCCCCGGCTCTGACCTGAACTTCCTGTTCGACCACTGCCTGGTGCGTACCCAGCGCGACACCTTTAATCCAGCCTATAGCAACGTGATCAAAAACCAGTCGCCCCAATTCAACGACCTTAGCCTGCAGGATTACCGCCTCAGAGACAACTCACCGGCCATCAATGCGGGCAAACCCGAAATAGCCTCCCAAATCCCCCTCGATATCCTGGGCCGCGACCGTACCCTAAGACCCGACATCGGGGCGTATCAGTACTATGAGATTGAAGAAGAACAGGAGTGAGGTTTAGGGTTGGAAGCTTCGAGCTCCAGAGCTTATTCCCTGCCGCCAGGCTGCTTGCATCATGGAATCCGCTGGCCAGCGGTCAAGCGAAGCCCCGGACCAGGAACTCCTGTGTTTACCCTCCCAGGACTTCCTTCATTTTTTTCCCTATCCCTGCCGGTGAGTCGACTACGTGTATACCACATTCGGTGAGGATTTTCTTTTTGGCTTCTGCCGTGTCTTCCTTGCCGCCTATGATGGCTCCCGCGTGACCCATGGTGCGTCCTTTGGGAGCCGTGGCGCCTGCAATGAAGCTTACAACGGGCTTGGTGCCGTGGTCCCGGATATAGTATGCTGCCTCGGCTTCCATTGCACCCCCGATCTCCCCTATCATAATGAGGCCCTCGGTTTCGGGGTCGTTCATCAGCAACTCAACGGCTTCCTTCATCGAAGTGCCCGGAATGGGGTCACCCCCGATGCCGATGCCCGTCGACTGGCCTAAACCGGCCTTGGTGACCTGGTCGACAGCTTCGTAGGTGAGGGTGCCCGAACGCGAGACGATGCCGATGCTGCCCCTGCGGTGGATGAAACCCGGCATGATGCCTACTTTGGCCTCTCCCGGGGTGATGACCCCGGGACAGTTGGGCCCGATTAAACGCACAGGCCTTCCCTTCAGATATTCCTTGACTTTGAGCATGTCCTGTACAGGAATGCCCTCGGTGATGCAGACGATCAGGGCTATGCCCGCCTCCGCAGCTTCCATGATGGAGTCGGTCGCAAAGGCCGGTGGCACGAAAATGAGGCTCACGTTGGCCCCGGTCTCACGAACCGCATCCGAGACGCTGTTGAACACTGGTCGCTCCAGGTGCTCCTGACCACCCTTGCCCGGAGTGACCCCCCCAACTACATTGGTGCCGTATTCTATCATCTGTGTGGCGTGAAACGTGCCTTCACTGCCTGTAAAACCCTGTACGATTATCCTTGAATCTTTGTTGACGAGCACACTCATAAAATTTCTTTTTGGTTTGAATGGTAAAAATAATGGTTTCTTTTCTTTTGCAACATCGATTTTCTCAAATTAATGCCATGCCCTTTCTATGCGATTTCCCGGCGAATGAACGCGAAGGGATTTATCCACTGATGTACCCTGATAAAACCACAGATGTTATCAGTTGAGGAGTTGAGGAGTTGAGGAGTTGAGAAGTTGAGGAGTTGAGAAGTTGAGAAGTTGAGAAGTTGAGAAGTTGAGGAGTTGAGAAGTTGAGGAGTTAGTTGCCCCACAATCCTTGGAATCCTATTTTTCATTTTTCATTTTTAATTTTTAATTTTTCGAACGCGGATGCCACGGATGAACTTCGTTCAACGCGGATCATCGCGAAAGAGCATTGCACGGATTAGGGCGGATTTCACGGATGGGGGTCTGGAGCTGAGCCGCGTAGCGGCAACCGTATGGTAGAAAAGACCGTTCCCCATCCCCCCTTAAGCCGCGTAGCGGCGACCGGTTGAAAATGAAAAATGAAAAATGTTTTGGAGTCAGCCGCGTAGCGGCGACCGTATGGTAGAGAACGACCCCCTCACCACCCCTCTAAAGCCGCGTAGCGGCGACCGTATGGTAGAA
>JAAYLH010000006.1 GCA_012521995.1 Bacteroidales bacterium
ACCTTACCACGGCCATATAATTGCCTTGAGATAGATACATATATAAGTACTGGGTTTCCTGCAGGTCAACGGCAATTGGAACACTCAGGTCATTTAGAAATACCTCATAACTGCCAAATGTCTTGCTGGCTCTGTTGTTTTTGGGAATAAACAGATCCTCTTCCTTTACCCGGGGGACATACCTCAAGTCACGCGTAGAGGCTGTGGGACCGGGGTAGACAACCAGCGGGCTACCGTTTGAATCAGCACCTTGCCGGGAATTAGAAATCACGATCAAGTCCTCTGTGTCAATTTTCGTGTTACCAACCCTGATTGCATCGAGCAAAAAGGCTGATATCAAGCCATTCGGCCCTACAGCATTCCAGGCAAGCCTAATGTTTTGATCGGCATAGTATGATAAATCAATTTGGACCGGATAATCGTAATGGTTGACTCCGAACGACAGGTCTGAAGCATTCCAAATGGGGCTCCAGGTCTGCCCGTTGTCTGTGGATATTTTCACATAGAAGGCTTGTTTGTTGTCTCCATTACGGCCATAATACCAGAACTCAAGGACATCAGCCGGAGCTTTGAATTGATGCGTAATAAGCCATTCATCCTGCGGCATTGGGCTCCAGTGAATAAAGGCTTGTTTCTGTCCTTCCACCGGCACAACAGAATCATCAGAAAATTGTACAGTTCCGTATTGTTGCCACGTAAACTGCCAGTCTGCTCCATCCTCTTCAGGAGTGAGACCATCCGGATTATTTATGATCTGATCCCATCCTTCCGGAACAAATGTACCTTCAAAACCTTGAATCCAAGGCTCCCCTTGTGGAAGCGCATCCCAACGCAACAATGCTTGTCCCGGGGCCTGATTCTCTGTGTCCACTTCCAGGCCGGTTGGGTAAAACATCAGGTCTTCCAACCGAATATGAATATCCGCTTCGCCGTTTACCTCAAAAGAAATTTCCTCTTCCAAATAACCAAAGAGAAATGCTTTTGCTGAATATTCCCCTTCCAGCATATTGGTGGAAACCCGGCCGTTTGCCCCTGAATAAATATTACCCGACATCAGCTCACCTTCTATGTACAGGCGAACACCTTCCAGGGGCTCTTCTTCATCTGAATCTTCGGTAACAAGGAAGTTAACCAACTGATATTCAGGCAGGGGTTCAGCGCTTAGGTTAAAAACAAAATCAGTGTAGAAAGGCGGTTTGAATAGGGCAGAACTTACCACAAGGAAATAGGTCCCCGGATTAATTATGATGTTCTGAAACGACTCATATCCGGGATAATCCAATGCCATTGCCAATACCGGAGCAGGATCACTGGGATTAGGACAAGAACTCAGGACAAAAAAACTGGCATTATCACCTTCGATTCCTCCACTTAAAACACTTGCCTCATTCAGGGTAAACTGCATCACCATGTCGTTGCCCTCCAGGAAATAGTTTCCGGGCGCTATATCCATCGTAAAGTAATCGTTCCCGTATTGTTCGGTGTTCCCGGCATAATCTACAATGGGCAATTCAACCGGAATTGGGTCTTCACATGTTGATCCCTGAGGACGAGGCAATGCCTCACCGCTCAATTCAAAGCTGAAAACACTTTGGGTTTCTTCAGTATAATTGATTAAAATCCGGTCATTTATCTCACCCAATTTCTGAGGATGAAAATACACCTTGAACGACAACACTTCGTTGTATGCCAGCGAAGCAGGTAATTCAGGCAATTCAGGCAGTTGGAGGTAAAAATCATTGTCAACCTCCAGGTAGATTTCTTCAACCAGAACTTCATAGTGGCCAATATTGGTGATCGTAACTTCAAGGGAGTCGTTGGTATAATTCACCCAACCTTCACCAAAATCATGCGATTCCATACTAATTTGGAATATTGGTGGGGGAATGATTTCCAGGATGATATCGTCCATGTGCACCGCTTGGTTTGTCAGGACATTTTTTTGCTTAAAGGCAACATACTTATCTGTCCCTTCATAACCTTCAAAACCAAGCATAAATTCTTGCCAGGTGAAGTGGTTTTGGGAAACCCACTCTTTGAGGGGTGTAAAGGTACCTTCCGGATGATCCATGGTCCCAACAATCAGAGGTGAATTGGCCGAGTTCCTCAACCAAAGCCGGGTGCGAAACTCGCTTAAAGAACGTTCATCCGATAATGGAGGTGAGATCAATACCAACTCAGCCTCAATGTCTGTGGCGTTATTCATTCGTACCAGATTCGGCTGTGAGAAAGGATCACTGGCGTTTGTTGCCACATTGGCATTCAAGCTAGTGGAATTTCTGATCTTTGACCAACCTCCGGGCAAGTTCGGGAGGGTCACAATATCAAAGTCCTCCTTGTAATCCTCTTTTATCGTGGCAATGGCTGCATTAATAAATGTCAATTCCTGGACCAACTGCGGCTCTGACTGTGAGGCAACCCTGATAATCAGCGTGTCGCGGGTCCCCATATTCAGCCCCTCGGGCATTTCAAACGAAATATTGATTACCGATTGATTGCCCCCAACCAGTTCAACTGTCTCATCAAACTCATATTCATACGTCCCATGAATCTTTTCCAGGGTATAAATGTCGGGTAAACCGCCGATGTTTCTTATCCTGAGTTTGAATGCTCCTGCCTCACCTTCTTCCAGGTACAAATGCTCACTGGCCCGCGTGGCTTCAAAGGCAAAGGGGGAGGGCTTGTACAGCTCAATTTCATCAATCTTCCAATTGAAATAACTGTTCAAAGAATTAAGGGCCGAATAGGTGAATGAGAAAAAGATTTTATCTCCAATTTCTAAATCCTCCGTAAGGTAATAATCAACCTCTTCCATAAAAATATCACCCTGGGCATCATCCCGGAAGACCTTTGCACGGTGCCAGTTCATTCCATCTTCACTGATCCTGATCTCACCCGTTGTACGGGTGTAGGGATTGTAAAAATGATCCATTTTCAGGCTCAGGGCAATGGCTTCTGAAACGTCAATGGCCGGTGAAACCAAACTTGCACTGACAAAGAAATCCTGATTGGGCTGAATTGCTGCCGCACCCTCAGCAAACTCCCATTTTCGGTTGTCCTGCCCATGTATGACAATACTCCAGCCTCCTGGTTGTGTATTATTAGCAAAATCTTCCCAAAAAAGTCGGTCGTCTTCGGTCATTTGGACTTGAATATTCTGATTACTCCCTGCTACTTCCAGTTCCCCTTCATAGGGCCTGTAATCGCTGCGGATAACCAGAAAAGCATAAGTCCCGTTGGGAAAAGCATCGAAAGTATACGAACCCGTCAGGCCTGCAAATCCATTGATAATAATCACAGCATCATCAATCGCATTGCCTTCTTCATCAGAAACCTCAAAAGTTATGGAATGGGCGGCTCCATATCCTTGTTCAAGACTGATGGTGTGCGTAATATTTTGATTGCTCAGGTTTAATTCTCCGCCTCCGGGTTTGAACCCTTCAGCCAAAACAGAATACCTGTAGGTTCCGGTCAAAAGCCCCTCAAAAGAATAGTCTCCCGCAGGATTTTGGATGTCATTCAAACGAATTTGGGCTTGCGTTACCGGACTGCCCTGACTGTCCTGAACATTGAAGGTTATGCTGTAACCCGATCCTTCTTCAAATACAGCCTGAAGGTTAAGATCTTCTACCATAGCGACCAGCAAGGGGTTTTCTGTTGCGTATTGAACCCCGTCCTTTTTCCAGTGGCTAAAAACCCAACCATCCGCCGGATATGCCATGACAGACAATATCGACTCCTCTTTGTAAGCATACTCACCCACAGCAGGCAAGGTGATCCCTTCTCCATCCGCAGCAAGCATTTCAAGGGTAATGGGCGATACTGGCGTGAAAAATGCCTGGACCTCCGTATCTTCTTCAATGGTAAAAGTGATTTCCGGCTGGTCGTCATAAAAAGTGCCGTTCAACTCCCATTTTTCGAAAGCCCATCCCCAGCTTAATTCCGTATCCGCTTTTAAGCTAACCTGTTCACCGGCAAAATATTCATGAGTCCCGGAAGCGGGTACAACATTCCCTCCCCCAACCGGTTCCAACATCGTAAGGGTGTGGCTTTGCAATTCCTCTATGTTCAAATTATCCAGATACACCAGTCGCCAGCCCCCGGTCATATTCACATAATACCTGAAAGCAAAATATTTTATCCCGTCATAGTTGCGGATGTCAACCGATTTTCGCTCCCAGGGTTCATCCACGTAAAATTCAGCGATCATTTCACCATTGGCTTCCAGGTCTTCCACATTGTCGTAACGTTCCGGCAATACCCAAACCTGTAATTTATTCGAGACGCTGTCGGCCGGGAAGTTACTGGCCACAAAAAAATACATTAGCTCAGCCTCGGGATGGTCAAGGTCGAGCGGGGGCGTCAACAACCACTCATTGGCCTGGTAATTTGAGCTGGGTCCAAAATACGACCTGACCGAGCGTCCATCAGGATAAGATTCTACCCCCGAACCCTGCCAGTACGCACCCTCCACACCCTGAACATAACGCCAGCCTAAAGCAGGAAACTCAAATTGGTTAAAATGCTCTGTCCACGGAAAACTGGTTATGGTAGGATCGTAACCCATACCTGTTAGCGTGGCGGTATATTGTTCCTCTGCACCTTCCCCATAAATGAAACTCATCTCAGCCTGAAGGCTACCCCCAATTTGAGGGTGGAAAACCATCTCAAAGCTGATGCTGTCCTGAAACTCGAGCGCGGCAGGGAAATCTGCTTCATTGTATATTAGGGAGAAGTGGGTCTCATCGCTCAACTGAGGGGCCTGAACCATCAACGAACCATTCCCCACGTTCTTTACCGTAATCGACTGACTTTGACTGGATTCCTCCAACAGCACCGTACCAAAATCCCAGGTGGAAAGATCGGGCTGAATTTGAATCTCTGGAATTGTCGGATTATATACAGTCAATGAATAAATCTGCCAATACGCCCTTAGATGGTCCTGGTCGTCAAACCAAAACTTCAGGTAAAACTCGCTTTCACCAGCGGCAACCTCCGTTAAATCCAATTCAAATAAGGGCTCTCCGTAGCCTCCCTGGCTCTGGGTAAATGTATAAAAGGTGTTCCAGTTTTCTCCATCCGTACTATATCGAATCTCGGCGTCTGTCATACCGGCAGGGAATGGATAGAAAAAATAGTTCTGATCCATTTCGAGCAGCACCAGGTCCATTTCACTGCAGTCAATGGCAGGACTGATTAGCTCGCCGGCCACGTGGTTTTCTTCGTAATAATAGCTAATGATCCAAATCATGTCGCCCTGAAAACCCCAGGAGAATCCGGGATCGCCCAGCTCATTGATCTGCCAGCCCTCAGGAAGCACCCCCTGGCTGAAATCGGCCTCAAGCCCAATAATAGACTTCTCTGAATTCTTATCCGAAGCCTTTTGACCCTGGCCTCCTTTATCCATTTGAATAGTGATTTGCTCCTGCAGCGAAGCCCGGGTTGCCTGCGGTTGCCGCGACGCTCCCCGGCTCAGGTTACTCGTCAATAATACCGTGCTTAAGTACAATAAAAAAATGGAGAATTTAAGTCTCATAAGGAAATGGATTAAAAAAAAAACTATTTGAGGTTTTTACCCTACAAAAGTCAGTGTTCGAACTGGCACAAACAATACCAAATTATGGGTATTTTTTTTACCTGGTCTGCTTCACACCGAAAATCCTTTCCCTTTTTGATGATATTGTTTAATCAGTGTTTGACTTTAAGTCAAGCCCTGACTTTATTTACTGATCTTCCAATCCGCTGATCAACCAATCCACCATTCCCCTTCGCGTCAATTCGCCAAAAATTCGCATAACAACCCTGAACCTGAAACCTGAAACCTTGAACCCAAAACCCCTCCCCCGCCAAACCGCAGAGGAGGTGTTAACACATTCAGCTTGGTCTACAGCACCGTCACGGCACCTGCATAGACGCCACAGCGATTGGCTTTGCTTTAAAAGCCTGATTGCTTAAACTACACTCCTCAGTATTAATCTCAAGCCTTCCCGATCAACATACTGTTCGAGACATTCTCCAGGCTTTTTAGGCTGGAGGCCTCAATGGGGTTGTGGAAGGCCATGAATACAAGGATGTTTTCGCCTTCCTTAGCCGGGGGCAGTTGAAGCTCAGCCCGTTTTTCCTTGCGCTGGGCGGCCTGCAGGTTGACGGAACTGTCGAGGTTGCTGTCGTTCAGGGCCAGCAACATCACTTGGTCGCCGGTGTTGTAAGGCTTGCCCGGCTCGGGATCGCCCCAGGTCACCACCGCCTTATTACCTTCGATCGTCAACACCACATCTTTGGCCCAAGCCCGCTCGCCCTGGCTGATCACCAGCCAATGAAGGTCGCCGGGACTGGCGGAATTGCGATAGTTTACAAGGTTGACCGACATGGCTGCATGAAAGGCGCTGCGGCCCAGGGCCTGGGGATTGAAACCCACCCTGACCGCGCTCCTGGCGGCCTGCATCACCTTCATCACCCGCGAAAAATCGCTCTGCGCCTGCTTCAGCGCCCCCTGGGCCGGGCGGCGCTTGCCCGATGGACGGCCCCGCATCACCGTTTTTCCAAACATTTCATAGGCCACTACATTGCCAATTTTTCCGCTGAAATTGCCCAAAGGGCCTTCTTTTGTTGATGCCATAACACATTGGTTTTAATGGTTTCTCACTGACTTAAATCCATAAACAAATATAATCAAATTCTATGATAAAACGTAAACAACACAAATATAACACGTAGTTAAAACGTAGTTCAAACGTGTATGCACGTCTTAACTACGTCTTAACTACGTGTTAACTACGTCTGAACTACGTTTAAACCATGAACCAGGCCCCTGTCAGTAAGGGTTCTGTTACAGGTCACGGGGAGTGATCTTTCGAATTATCCCTGTTCCTTTTTCCACCAGGCTTAACCGGGTAAAAACCTTGCTTGCTTTATTGATTGCACGCCAAATTCCAAAAAAAAGATGCCTGAAATTCCAGAGCAAGGTCATTTGGTTGGTCAATATTATTCTATACATTTGCATGTTGTCAAACTGTTTTATTCTTAGTAAGTGTTCTAAAACGGATTTCTTTTCCCAGAATAAAGGCTTTTGAAAAATGGATACTGCCGGGTTAAAACCAGATAACGAAGGTCCTTTCCTCATCCATTTCAGCTTCCGGATTGCCTTGCTGACGGCAGTAGTCACGCTGGGCACCTTTGTCACGGCGGTGCTCACTCCTCCCCTCTCGGGCCCCTTCTGTCCGGGGGGGTGCTTCGAGTATCCTTACCTGGACATCGCCTCCAGGTTTCCGCGCGACTATTACTGGATGGTTCCGGCCATGGTGGTTTTCCTGCTAGCCCTGGTGCTGGTGATCTGTGTCCATCATTACGCCGGAGAGCGGAAAAAACTTTTCAGCCAGATCGGCTTTGCTTTTGCCTTGCTTTCGGCCGGGGTGCTGGTCACCAATTACTTCCTTCAGCTGAGCGTGATCCAGCCCAGCCTGCTCAGGGGCGAAACCGACGGCATCGCCCTGCTCACACAGTTCAATCCCCACGGGGTGTTCATCGTGCTCGAGGAGCTGGGCTTCCTGCTGATGACCCTGTCATTTTTTGCCCTGTCGCCTGTTTTCGGGGGGAAGCAAGGCCTGATGAGAAGCCTCAGGGTCACCCTTTTTGCGGGTTTCCCCCTGGCCCTGCTGGCACTGGGGCTCATCACGGCGGTCCACGGCATTCAGCGCGAGTACTTTTTTGAAGTGGCTGTCATCAGCATTTCGTGGCTGCAGCTCATCGTGGCATCGGCC
The DNA here is from genome assembly GCA_012521995.1 of Bacteroidales bacterium. Taxonomy (GTDB): domain Bacteria; phylum Bacteroidota; class Bacteroidia; order Bacteroidales; family UBA7960; genus UBA7960. The sequence continues at coordinate 7,761 of JAAYLH010000006.1, forward strand.
CTGATGAGTGTTCTTTTTTACAGGATACAAAAAGAAACCGAAGCTTAATAAAAAATTCGATTTTTTTTAAGAAATAAAAAAGTCTATTTTAATACAATGATTGGTATTATTGGATTAAAAAAACTCCGTAACTTGAGCAGCAAATTCAATAAAGAGGAATGCAAGTAAAATGCCAGAAGCCAAGAAAAGCCCTAAACAAAGCCTATCTGAAGTTAAAACCCAACCGGAAGGATGTTGAACGGTTTAAGGATAACCTGATTCAATTGCTTGAACGCTGCAATGAAGCCGAGTCGGAAGAGTTTCATAAAAACCTGGTTACCGATTTTCTGAAAAAAACCTGGTACGACTCCGAACATTACATTAATACCAAAGGCCGCAATGATCTTGTTATTCATAACGGCAACAACTCAGGAAGTCCGGTTGGAGTTATTATTGAAGCCAAGAAACCCGGCAAGCGGGCCGAGATGCTGAGCCCTGAAAAAATTAATGTCAAGGCTTTTCATGAACTTTTGCTTTACTACCTCAGGGAGCGGATTACATTAAAGAACCTGAACATCAGGCACCTGGCAGCAACAAATATCTTTGAATGGTTTATTTTTGACGGTGGTCTTTTCGAAAAACTTTTTGCGCAAAACAAAGCCTTGGTCAAACAGTTTACTGACTTTGAGCAAGGCAGGCTTTCGGGAAAAACTACAGACTTCTTTTATAAAGAAATAGCAGAACCTTTTGTACAAAGCCTTGAGCAGGAGATTGAACTCACCTATTTTGACTTTCGTGATTTCGAAAAGATTGTTCGAAACCAGGATCGGAAGGACGATGTAAAGCTTATTGCCCTTTTCAAACTTCTGTCGCCTGAACATTTGCTAAAGCTTCCCTTTGCTAACGACAGCAACACCCTCGACAAGCGTTTTTTCAGTGAACTCCTGCACATTATTGGCCTGGAAGAAACGAAGGAAGGCAGCAAAAAATTGATTGGCAGGGCAAGGGAAGGACATCGCAATTCAGCTTCCATCATTGAAGACGTCATTATTCAGTTAGAAAGCCTTGACAAAATGCAACGGCTCAATAAGCCGGGAGAATACGGTGAAACCCACGTTGAACGGCTCTTTAATGTGGCCCTTGAATTAAGCATTACCTGGATAAACCGTCTTTTATTTCTGAAACTGCTCGAAGCTCAGCTGGTGGCCTATCATAAGGGCGACAAGGAATACAGTTTCTTGAACCATGACAAAATTAAGAGTTACGACGACCTTAACACCCTGTTCTTCCAGGTGCTGGC
>JAAYLH010000050.1 GCA_012521995.1 Bacteroidales bacterium
CTAAAGCCAACGGGAATTTTTAGTGGAGAATGAGGACATGGGGTTACAAAAAACTCTAGGGGCGAAGCCCCGAAACGTAATAGCACAGGGTGAAGCGAAGCGAAACCCTGTGAAAGAAAGGACACAAGAAACGCAAGCCCTGAAGGGGCAGCACAAATAAAACCGCCCCTGCATGGCCAGGGCGGCGTTGGCTTATTCATTTTTAGCCTGAAATTCTAAATAAGGACGTCCGGGATTATCAGGGAGTTTGAATAGAAGCTTTTCATTGGTCAATTCAATGATTTCCATGACTGTAATAGGTTTAGGTCTTTTATCTTCGGTTGTTCTTTTGGCCCGAAAAACCAGAAAATTCCCATTTAAATTTTTCCCTACCTGATTTGACTTAAACTCTGTTTCTGCAGAGTTGGATAAAAAGAATTCCTCAATAATTATGTATTCTTCTGACTTCCCAAACGTCCATACCATTGTGCTATCTGTAAATTGCAAGTCATATGTTCCATCCCTTACGTCTAAGGCGTTCCAAATGGTACTCTTTAATTTTTCTAAAATGGAACTTTCCTGCTGCGAGTAACCTGCTTGAGAAAAAAACAGGAAAAGTGCAAAAAGAAAAAACGTTTGATTTTTTATGGTTTTCATGTTGAAAAGTTTTTAAGTTTATAAACAACCCCTTGCTGCAAAAACAAAATTAATACCAAACATAGTAGGTACCCCCTCCCACAATATACCTTTAGCTGGATCCATATAGATTAATCTGCCGTTTGGTTTATAACCTACAATGGCAACTGCATGAGTAATACCGGGTTGCCCTTGTACAATAATGTTAGTTATAACCATCCTTCCATTGTTAATTTCATTTTGAAATCCTTGAAATGGTCTTGAGCGGAAGTGTTTCGCTAAAAAAGGCATCACATGTTCTGCGTTTACCCCAAAAAGGTAGGCCCAAATTCCATACTCATTATAATATGATATACTAAAGTAGTCAACATTGTGTGACAAACCACAAAGTTCTTGGCTGACATATTCCATTATGGCCAAAAGACATTCATTCAATATTTGTACATCCATTGTAGGGGTGACACTGTTTTTAAAAAACGTATCTCCTTCAGCAGGTTGATAAACACTACTGGGGCTAATTTTACCGCCACTGCTTCCCCCACCACCAGGATCAAATCCTCCGCCCCCTTCTTGGCTGTCAAAATAATCCTGAATGTAATAAGACTGCCAGGAGCAATCTAAAAGCATAGGTTCTGATTGCGATCCATCTGGATACACAAAATATTGAACTTTTGTGCAAATTTTAAATCAATTAATTTCGTTAATACCAAGCTCCAACTTAATTGAAATCCAAAATCACAAGGTGAAGCGAAGCGAACCCTGTGAATGAAATGCCCCCAGAATCGCAAGTCCTGTTGGATGCGCTACTTAATATTATAATGCGGACAAAAGCTTACCACTACTGATGTAGCAGGCCAACTTTTTTGGCGCGAGGTTAAAAATAACCGACGAAAATATCATTACCTATTTTTCACTAAGCTAAGATTAGGGCTATAAAAAAGGGGAATTCCGAGGCAAGAAACTAATCTCTTAAAATTCATCAGCATAAATAACTTTTTCTTTCATGCTGTAAGCGCCAAATATACCAACCCCATTCGTAATGTTAGAATATGGAGTCTGCGGGAAAAGAAACGGATTATCGGTTGCGTCCATAAAGTCCTCAATGGATTTAAGGTAAAAAAAAGTGCCCTCTTCAAAAAAAGCCAGGCTAAAACGAAGGCTATCAATCCAATAATGACATATATGAGAGTTGAAGAATTCCAATTCACGGGATGGAAAGAGAATCGGCAGGCCATCCCGGTTTTCATCAGGTGTTAAAGGATTAAAATCAAAAATTGAGTAACTAAATTCCACTTCTTCTATCCCTTGCTCAATTTCACAAATTCTGACGCCATCAAGAAAACCAAAAAATTGGTAAAAGTTTTTTTCTTGGGGTTTATCCTGAACCCAGGCCACAAAACTAAAGATACGAGAGTCTGTTTTTGTTTCCAATTCGCTAACTTCAACAAAAAACTCATTATGGCTTTCAGGAATCCGGACCTTTGCCGAAATGGAGTGATGCTGGTGATGCTCAATTAAAAGGTAATACTCTAGCCCTTCAATAATTGTCAGCTCCTCTGCAGAGGAGCTAAATAACATTTTGGTTTCATCATAAGGGATCAGAATGGGTTCATGAATCTCTGACCACAATTTTACAAGGGCATCTTCAACCGGTATCCTATTGGAGGGGATGGCACCTCCCCCAATATTATGAGCATATTCAACTGATATTTCGATTACCTGCATTCCCGGAAACAAATAACAATGAACCACTATCGGAGGCTCAGCAAAAGAAAGATCAATGTCTTCAATCAATCCAGAGCAAGCTGAGCTTAAAAAACCCAGGGTACAAACCAAAAGAATGAGAGAAACAAAATTCTTTCTTTTCGCCATTTCAATTTAAAACTTAAATAAGTATGTCACGGAAGGTATCAAAGGGAATAAGGTAGTTTTTCTGAGTTTTCTTTGACCAGTATTGCGGTCAGTAATCAGATTATATGAAAAAGGGTTCATTCTATTATAAGCATTATAGACACCCACTTCCCATACCCTGTCTCCAAAGCGTTTATTTTTAATAAACCTGAAACTTAAATCCAATCGGTGATAGTTTTCAGTCAGGTAGTTGTTTCTTTGCGTATAATAGTCAACAATAAAACCAGGCTCCATTCCTTGATCTCCGAGGAAGCCAATGGGCCGAAAAGTTTGAGAAGTATGTAATGGCAAGGTAATGGGGTGGCCACTCATAAAAACCCAGGAAGAAGAAACCTGAAATGCAGAAGAAAAGCTGTAAGAGAGGGTTAGTGACAGATTATGCCTGCGGTCAAAATTGGCGGGGTAGTTTTCCCCATTATTGATTTCGTTGAAGCTAAAAAAGGCTTCCGACCAGGTATACGCAAACCATCCATTTAATTTACCCTTCTTTTTGTGAATTAAGAACTCTATTCCAAAAGCCTCTGAAATGCCCTGGGACACGTTGTCTTCCCAGTTGATATCGGCCGATGGATTTTGATCATCTATAAAAAAGAAGTGGGCACCCTCTCTATAGGTAAGAATATTATCAGACTGTTTAAAATATCCTTCCAACGTTAATTCAGCATCAAACCTTTCAAGCCTCCTGTTCCATCCTAACGAAAATTGTTTGCTGCTTTGCGAAAGCAGGCTTGGGCCAGCAGGTAACCAAATGTCAGTTGGAAGCGAACCACCCGTATTGCTTAACAAATGAATATGCTGATTCATTTCTGAGTATGAAGCCTTTACTGAACCAAGCGGAGAATAAAGATATCCGATGGTAATTCGTGGTTCGGGCTTAAACCGGCTTTGCTTAAGGGTATTGTAAAAAGAAAGTCTGAAACCAATATTATACATCCATTGATTTCGGGTAAATTCGTTTTCAGCATATAAGGCCGCCTCAACTGACCATTGTTTTTCTTCCTCACCTCGGTACTGTCCAACAAGCTCATTTCTTATTTCAAACAACCTGGGTTGAAATTCATGTGCAATGGCAACACCTCCAAACCTGAAGGTATGAAAAGGCCAGGGGTTAAAAAAGAAATCAGATTTAAGAGAATAGTCTCTTATGCCGGTTTGGTAATTAAAATAATACTCTTGAGAAGAAGGAATGTCTATTTGCCGCAACAGGTAACCAGTGCGGTATTGACTAAAAACCAAGGTGTTATTTACAAATAATCCCTTGGGAAGAATGCTGCTTAACCTGGCGCTCAGCAAAGCATTGTGCCAGTTTAACCCTCCAACGGTTTTTTCATAAGGTTCAATATATGAAGTGGAGAGCTTATCCTTTCCGAAAAAACCACTTAAAAAGAAACGGTTATTTTCATTTAATACATAATTCATTTTGGCATTCAGGTCGTAAAAGAAATAGCCAATTTTTTCTTCATCAGGCATAAAAGGAGTAATAAGTCGGTCAAGATAGGTACGCCTGCCAGAGAGCAAAAAAGAGGCTTTCTCTTTAACAATTGGACCTTCAAATGAAAATCTTGACGAAATCAGCCCTATACCCGCCTCACCTTCATATTTATTCATATTGCCTTCGCGCATGGTTATATCCACTATCGAAGAGAGCCTGCCACCATACCTGGCAGGGAAGCCGCCCTTATAAAGCCCAACATCTTTTATTGCATTTCCATTAAAAAGGGAAAAAAAACCAAAAAGGTGATTGACATTATAAACAATGGCATCGTCAAGGATGATCAGATTTTGATCATGACCACCGCCCCTTACAAACAATCCGCTGGTTCCTTCATTGCCACCTTGCACGCCTGGCAATAGTTGCAATGCTTTCATTACATCTTTTTCACCAAAAACTGCGGGCACAGCCTTTGCCTGAATAATAGGCAGACGAATTGCCCCTAAAGCCGGTGTTTCAAACTGTGGCCTTTCAGCACTAACTGTCACAATCTCCAAATCAACCTTTGGTTGCAAGTCTACATCGAGGCGAAGGTTTTTTGACATATATAAATAAAGATGCTTTGTTCCATAACCCACGTAAGAAAAAACTAGCTGAGTACTTTCAGGAGGTAAAGTGATAGAATAAAACCCATAATTATTGGTTATGGTTCCAGTTTGGGTTTCTATTGACAGAACATGCACGCCGGGTAAAGTTTCACGGCTCAAAGAATCACGGACATAGCCCTGGACTGTAACCCCACCCTGAGCCAAAGTCAAGGTGGGGTTAAGTATAAGAAACAGGATTAGCCAATGATGGTTGATAAATTTAATTCTCACTTAAAAATGGTAATTAAGTTTAAAGCTAAAAACATTTTTATTTCCATCAATAAGCACTTTCCCTGAAAACTTCCAAAACAAGTCAACACTAAAACGCTTTTGGTGCTGACCTAATGAAATACCAGGCGCAAAATAATAGATGAACTCAAAATCCTTGTTTTCAATTCCGAGGTTAGGAATTTTTGAAACTGAATAGCTAACCATGGGGGATGCTTCGGCAAACACACCAGCCCAGGTAAAAACCCTATGAGAATAGCGTGCGAATGGACCCAGGGTAAAAAACGAATAGCCCGGATCTGCCCGAAAGGTTCTATGTTGATGAAACTCACCTCCAATGGTCAGGTTTGGAAAAAAAACCGACTCCCGTCCGTAATGAACAGAGAAAACCCATAAGGAACGTTGAAAATTTCCTGCGGTGAGTTCATCAAAAAAAACATCGTTAAAAAAAGGGTTTAGCTGAAAGCCCAAAAAATTCTGCCTCTCCAACAAAGGAGTTGAACCTCCTTGTGGAATTGCATCAGGAATTATCCAAAATTGGAAAAGAATTGAAAAAAAAATCAATTTTAAATAAAACCTGAAATTTATACCTCTGCCCATAAAAACAAATTTTTAATTTATCATCTGAAAAGCTCGTTTTCCGTTATTTCTCGGTAACCATATTCCGAGTCCCAAGTTCCATAATGGGTTAGCATTAGCGTACTTTGAGCGTGAACAATGGGATCAATATATGACCCATAAGCTAAGGTTTGAGAAATATCTGCACGGCCAAAAAGGAAAAAATCGGCAGGGTTAACGAATTGACTTATTGAAGATTGATAGGTAATAGAGCCATACTCATGCTTGAAACCTATTAAATCGATCCTGTTTTGAATCCAGGCTCCTAAATACCTTCTTTGCCCGGTAGTCCTTGCATCATATTCATACATGATCCCTATACCTGGATAGTAAATTTCGTGCAAATATAATCTGGCAACAATCCGTCTAGAATTTGAAAAGTAGGCTGTCTTGTAGCTGAAATGGTTTTTGGGGCCAAATGTCTCAAATTCTTTGGGTATAAAACGAAAATCATTGGAATCCGATTCAAGGTTACCTATTTCTGGATCACGTCCAATCTCAAAAAGATATGTGCCTTCTTTTCTAGCCACAATCAAAGTGTCTCCAATTATGACTTTACCTTCTCTGTTAAAGAAGTATGAAGAAACATTGGAAAAGGCCAAATCATAGTAAAATTCACCACCTATGTTAATTTTCTCAAAAACATTAGGATTTGATTCAGCTGCTTTTAGGAACTCCGTTGGATGTTCAATGTTGTTAATTTGACCCTCAAAGACCTCTCTTGCAGAAACAAAATCAAAGTTTTCCCTTATAAACTTTAACAAAAAATCAACATTCATTTGATAATCAAGGATGAAATTGTAAAAAGCCCGAAACTCCTTAATATCATTAAAAGACAATACACCTTGCCTAACGCCGACATTCTTCAATTCAGCAGAGAATTTATTATCAACAATAGTTGATGGTTCAATTGATCTCTCAAAATCTCTTTTTGAACAGCCCCCCAAAAAAGCGAAGCAAAACAGCAGTAGCATAGTTTTTGTTTTCATATTTATTAGTTTTGCGTTAATAAAAAATTGAATTAACAATTGATAGTAAGAATAGAAAAAACGCCATTAATCCCACAAATTGGGTTTAATGGCCATATTTAAAGAAACTTGTTTTTAACAAACCAGAAAATAAGACAACGAGAACTAATAAGGAAAATAACAAATGGAGTGAAAGCAAATTTAACCCTTTGCCAAAAAATAAAAACCAGCAAGCATAAATGATTTGCTGCACCATGCCCGCTGTGTGTGTGTGTAAGCAAAGGCATCATATTATTAATAAATAAAAATGAATATTGCAAACATATTAAATACTACAAAATTTTGCAAATAAATCGTAAAAAAACATTTAATTTTCTAATAATAAAGTAAATAAAAAAAAATAAAAAGTAAATTTTTTTTGATATTTCTAAAAAAATGTGGTAAAGCAATTGCACCCCTCGGGGCAATGTCAGTCGGCAAAGACCGATGTATTTTGATGTTCAATTCAAAAAAACCAGGGGCATAGCCCCGTAACGTAAAAGCACAGAGTGAAGCGAAGCGAAACCCTGTGAATGCAAGTACACAAGAAACACAAGCCCTGTAAGCCTGCCCGCCGGCTGGAGGGGGCGGCACGGAAAAATTAATCAGAGTACAACTTCCCTATCTTTTTATTGAAAACAATCAATAACCCCAGCACAATACCCCATTGCAGCAGCACCGTCATAAGGCTAAAGGGGTTGAGCGGATTGAACCACTCGCCGGGGGCAAACTCTGTAATGGTAAGCCACAACCACCATATAAGCAGAATGATGCCGGCTGAAGGCACAAAGTACCTGATCAGGTACTCCCACCAACGGCCAAGGGGCCAGTCGCCGGGTGCTCGCTCGGTTTCTTCCCTGAGTTTTGAAAGGCCATACTTTATCAGGAAAAAGGCAATGAATACACCGGAAACCATCAACCCAAGGCCCCAGACAAAGTCCTGGTTGCTCAAAATGTTCAGGCTCATGGCCGAAGGGATGCCCAGCAAGTATACCACTGCCGCTACGATCAGAACCGCCTGCCTCCTTTTAATACCACGGTCCACCAGTGTCCTGGAAGCCAGCTCGAGCATCGAGATCAGCGATGAGAATCCGGCAAAGGCCAGGCCCAGGAAGAAAAAGATGGAAAGCAACTTGCCTGCACCCATCCGGGCAAAGAGCTGGGGCATCCAGATAAAGGTCAGACCCGTGCTCGCAGGGCCGCTGGTTTGCATCACCTCCAGCACTTCACCGTCGCTGTAGCCAAAGCCGTGCTGCAGCACCGAGAATACCGTGCCGAAGATCATGATGGCCATGATCAACGAGATGAAGTTATTTCCCATCCCCGTGATAAAGGCATTCTTCACAGTTCCGTGGCGGGCGTGCATGTAGGCGGCATAGGCAATGAACAAACCCCAGCCCGCGCCCGTATCCCAGGCATTCTGCGTAAGTGCCTGGAGCCAAATGCCCAGCGTCTTTAACTGCGACCAATCGACCCGGAAAAGATAAGCAATCCCCTCGCCTGAACCAGGCAGGGTAATGGCCCTGATCACTGCGGCAAAGATGATCAGGATCAGCAAGGGAATCAGAATTTTATTGACCCTTTCGATAGACCTGACCCCCTTGAAAATGGCCCATGCCCCGACAGCCACCGCTACAAAATGGAGGACGAAAGGCCAAAAGCTATGCTGAAAGGTATCCCAAATCATAGTAGCCTGAGCAGTATCCCCCGGAAGGGGAAAGAAAAGCATCTGGAAAAAATAATAGAGGGCCCAGCCCACGATCACGGCATAAAAAAAGGCGATGGCAGTGGCCACGAACACCACGAAGGCACCCATCCAGGCGAAGCGTTTTCCCATGCCTTTAACAAAGGATCCCACCACTCCAAAACGGTACTTTCGTCCGATGACATATTCTGCAATGATCAGGGGTACACTCCAGAGAAAAAGGAAGATCACCCAGGCAAGAATAAGGGCGCCAGCCCCCTCATCACCGCCGTTCTGGGCGGCGATGCGGGGAAAGCGCCAAATATTTCCCGTGCCTACAGCAATACCCAGGGCACTGAGCAGGAGTCCAGCCCTGCTGCTAAAGCGCTGTTGTATGGAACTATCAGCCGGCATTGCGCTATGATGAAATTAATCACGCCTTTCAGGCCTGCGATACCTGATGGGGGGCGCCGGTTCGGGCTTCAGTTCAATATTTTCAGTCTCCAGCAGTCTAAGGGCTTCTTGCACAGCCCGCTCCAACTGGGGATCGCGCCCCTCGATCACTGAAGAAGGAACTTGCAAAACCCGGATGTCGGGAGCTACGCCTTCGGCCTCCACAGCCCAGTTGCCATCGGTATCAAAGAATCCGCCGCGGGGCGCCATCATGCGGCCGCCGTCAATAAAGGATGGCGTATCCCAAATGCCCACGAGCCCGCCCCAGGTGGTAGTCCCCACCATCGGGCCAATCTCCATCTTGCGGAACATATAGGGCAACAAGTCGCCACCTGAGCCCGCCCGCTCGTTGATGATCATTACCTTAGGTCCCCATAGGCCAGCCATGGGCGTGGTGAAAGGCCTGCGGTCACCTGCTTTGGAGTTGAAATAGCCGTGAAGCTTCCGGGCCATGATGTCCACCATGTAATCGGCCGCTGAGCCCCCGCCGTTGTTGCGTTCATCAATGATCGCCCCGCGCTTGTCCTGCTGGGCAAAATAATAGCGGTTGAAGAAGGTGAAACCTGCCCCGCTGGTGTTGGGCACATACACATAGGCCAGTTGTCCGCCCGAGAGCTCATCCACCTTGCGGCGGTTGCCTTCCACCCAGTCCATCAGCCTCAACTGCCCCTCATTGGGAACAGGCACCACAGTGACTTCCCTGCTGCCTTGTCCGGAGGGGCTGCTGCTCACCCTAAGCTTAACCTGCTTCCCCGAAGTGTTTTCGAAATACTTGTACAGGTTCTGTGAAACATCAACAGGGACGCCATTGACAGCCAGCAGATAATCGCCTTCCTTCACCAGCATGCCGGGCTGGGCCAGCGGGGCTTGCAGTCCGGGGTTCCAGTTCTCGCCATTATATATTTTCTGGAAACGATATTGGCCGTTCTCGATTTCATAATCTGCCCCGAGCAATCCCACAGGCACCTGTTCCACTTCGGGCATGTCACCGCCACCGGTATAGGAATGGCCCACGGCCACTTCGCCGCCCATGATATCTATCACATAGTTCAGGTCGCTTCTGTGGCGCACGTGATCGACCCAAGGACGGTACCATTCATAAACCTCGTTCCAGGGCGCGCCGTGGACATTGTCCACATACAGGAAGTCGCGCTGAAGCCGCCAGCCTTCCTTAAACATCTGCTGCCATTCATCCATGGGTTCAACGCGCATCTTCATCCCGGCCAAGGCCTCAAGCTTTCCGTCGCCCGGCTTTTTGGGGCCCTCAGCCGTGCCTACAATCCCCCAGGCATTGCCGCTTCGATACAGCAACTGCTTGCGATCGTTTGATACACTGGCTTCCGTCACAGGCGTAAGCCAGGATTCCGATTTCCGGTCCTTAAAGTTATACCGGTGCAAGGTCAATCCTTGTTGCCCCTCCACCGACTCGGCATAAAACAAATAGTTTGCTGGTCCCTCTATCAAGCCAACATAGTTGCGGGCCGGAACATCCACTGCTATAATCCGCTGTTGAAGGCCATCGGCATCAATGCTGACGGTCACCCCGTTTTCAGGCTTCTCCTCTTTTTTCTCCCCCTCTTGATTGGCTTGCTCTTCATCGCTTTGTGGCAACAAGGGCGAAACACCCTCCTTGCTGAGCACCACCAGGTAAAGTGCCCTCGTCACAGGGTTGTTATATGAGCTCATATCGAGCCAGCCCGTGCTGAGGCCGTAATTGGTGCTGGCCAAAAAATACAGGCATCTCCCTTCAGCATCCCAAACGGGCGTTATGGCGTCAGCCATCCCGTCGGTGACCTGGATGCGTTGACCCGTTTCGATGTTGTAAACAAATATGGCCTTAAACTGGTTGTCGAGCAAGCGGGCATAGGCCAGCCATTTGCTGTCGGGCGACCAGACCGGGTTGAGGCTGCGGTTGGGATGGGCATAGCGCTCTGTATCCACCTTGCGGGCCTGACCCGTATTCACATCCACATACCAGAGGTTGTAATGGGTGTCGGTATAAGCAATATATTTCCCGTCGGGCGACCAGGCCGGACGGAAGAAAAAGGTGGGCTCAGGAAGGGCAATAACCCTGGGTTTGCCCCTGCCTTCCTGATCCCCGATCATCAGTTGATATTCGCCATTGGCATCGGAGAACCATGCAATCTGTTGCCCGTCGGGCGACCAGACAGGGAAACGGTCGGCAGCCCCGGGACTGCCGGTGATGTTGCGCCAGTCGCCCTTCTCTTTGGGCACTGTAAACACCTCACCGCGGTATTCAAAAAGGGCGCGCTGCCCGGTAGGCGAAAGAGAAGCATTCTGCAAAGCATTGGGCCTGACATCCTGCCAGCGTGCCCGGGCCCAGTGAAAATCGCCGCGTACATCGATCTCCAGGGTGCGTATCTCGCTGGTAGCCGGGTTAAACAAATGAAGCCGGGCGCCTTGTTCGTAAACAATAACGCCTCCCCCACTGTCCAGGTTTTTAACATCAAAATCACTGTGGTAGGTTTCCTGCCTTAAGGCCTGAGTGGCCGGGTCGAACGACCAGATGTTAGCGGCATAATCGCGCTCTGAGATAAAATAAACCTTCTGTCCCAACCAGATAGGCTTCATATGTCGCTCATGATTAGCCTGGGGCGTGGCCACGAGCGAAAAGTCCTCCAGGTCAACGATCCAGATGGGATTGGCTTGCCCGGCCCGGTAGTTACGCCATTCAGCATCCACAAACCCCACCTCCTGGTAAGCGATATATTTCCCGTCGGGCGAGATCTCCCCGCTCACTGCGCGTGGAATGGGAAGGGCCTCAGGCATGCCCCCGTCTTTATGGATCTTGTAGAATTTTGATTCACGCGTAGGAACGCTCTCCCGGCCGGACGTAAATACCACATACTCCCCGTCAGGGGTCCAGCCGGCCACCAGGTCTGCTCCCGGATGCCAGGTCAGCCGCCGGGGTTGGCCGCCTTCAGCCGGCACCAGGTAAACGTCGGTGTTGCCGTCATACTGGGCCGTAAAGGCAATGCTGCGCCCGTCGGGCGAAAAACTGGGCAACGACTCGGCGCCTTCATTGCTCGTCAGCCGCCGGGCATCTCCCCCATCACGCCCAACGATCCACAGATCGTTGGCATACACAAAAACAATACTTTCCTGGCTTACCGTGGGTTCCCGCAACAGCAGGGTCCCCGAAGCCATCGACTGCGAAATCATCCCAGCCAGAATGCATGCAATAATCAATACTTGTTTCATGGAATAGGATTTAAAGATTAATTTGGCTAATGTAAAAAAATAATTGGGAATGATAATTGGTTTTTCTTAGATTTGAGGGCTCATACCCGACTCCGGGGCCTCATTTGGCCTGGCAATACTGCAATTTTGGAGGTATGGAAAATCGATATTTTGAATAAAAACAACTTTACACAAACTTTCTTTTCCTGTTAAACTATGAAATTTAGATTTTCTTTTCTGCTGGTCTCTTTCTTTTTCCTGGCCACAGCACAGGGCCAGCCTGCTGACGCCTATGGCGACAACGGACAGGAAACCCTTCTGAAAGCCCTTCACGGGGTTTCGGAAGCCGAAATCACCGACTGGATGCACACCATGATCGCCCCTGAGATGCGGGGCAGGCTGGCCGGCGACAAAGGCTATGACCTGGCCGCACAATGGGCTGCAGACCTCCTTAACGACTGGGGGCTGAAACCCTTTGCGCCCCTGGGCGGTTATTTCCAGGAGTTTCCCCAGCCCTATACCCTTATCCATGACGAAGGCAAGCTGCAACTCATCACGGGCTCCGGCCGCCAAAAGCAGATCAAAGACTTTTCATTCTCCACCGACTATTGGCCCAGTGGCCTTTCGGGCAGCGGGGAAGTAGAAGCCGAAGTGGTGTATGTGGGCTATGGCATCAGCGCCCCCGAACTGGGCTTCGATGAGTATGCCGGGATGGATGTCCGCGGAAAGATCGTCATCACCGAATTCCGCATTCCCTACACAGGAACCAATGCCGATTCCCTGGCACTTTGGGACCCCTATGCCCAAACCGATTACAAGATCAGAAACGCCATGAAACACGGCGCCAAAGGCATGCTGATGACTTATATGGCCGCCAATCCCAGGCCTACCGTCGAGCCTGAATTTCTTTACCTGAGCGTGGCTGATCCCGTGGTCGAAGCCTTCCTGGAAGGCACCGGCAAAGACCTCAAAACGCTTCGCGAAAGCATTAAAATAGAATTGAAGCCCGTCTCGTTCAACACGGGCAAACAGGCCTTGATGGCCGTGAACGCTGATTACCACCCCGAAGGGACCACCCGCAATGTGGTGGCCGTCATTGAAGGCAGCGACCCCGTGCTGAAGAATGAGTATATGATCATAGGCGCCCACCTCGACCACCTGGGGATGATGCCGGTCCTCTTTCCAGGCGCGCTCGACAATGCCTCGGGTTCGGCCATTGCCCTGGGGGTGGCCAAATCGCTGGCCGAAGCCAGTATCGAACTCAAACGCAGCCTCATCATTCTGCTCTTCGGCGCCGAAGAGGTAGGCCTGGTGGGCTCCTCCTGGTTTGTAGAGCACTGGCCCTACGACCGGGAGCAGATCAAATTTATGGTAAACCTCGATATGGTGGGCCGCGGCAATGCCTTCTTTTCAGCCACCTCTGAGCCCTGGAAAGAGCTCCTGCCTTACTTCGAGCGCAACAACGACCGCTGGGTCCACCGCCCCATGATGACCCGCTCAGGGCCCTGGAATCATTCCTTCAGGCCACGTACCGACGGGGCCGTATTCTCAAACGAAAAGATCCCCGCCATCCACTTCGGCGCCCGCGGCGCCACCACCCGCACCCTATACCACGTCCCCGAAGATGATATGCGCCAGATCGAAGTGGAGATCATGCGCGATGTGATCAAACTCCTCACCATGACCATGATCGATATGGGGAACACGAAAAGCCTTGACACTCAGTCGTTTTAACATTGTGCTTGATCTGTAGCCCGAAAAATAAAGCTTCAATGGGATTTTGTATCCCAAAATTTTTTGCAAAAACATTTTCTGCATCAATCCCTTTCCTCCAGGTTTGAAATGGGGGAAAGGGATTTTTTCTGCCATAAAAGAATAACAAATGCAGGGCTGACATCATTTTCCTTGGACCCAGCCGGGATACCCATATCCATTCCCCTATTCAACCCGGATGTTGTGCTTCATTTCTTCCTTTGCCAAACTGTATGGGGTCTTAGAATTTTCAAAAGATAAGAAAGGCATAGAAATCAATTTCACCGGGGGGGAAAAGCCATTCCTGAAAGGTTTCATCTTCAGAGTTAACACGTAGTTAACACGTAGTTAAGACGTAGTTAAGACGTAGTTTAAACGTATGTTGCACGTCTTAATTACGTCTTAAGTACGTCTAAGGTACGTCTGAAGTACGTCTGATCTCCGATCCAAATATGGTCCGAAATGGGTTTAGGACTGTTCAAAAATGGGTTTCAAAAGATTTGGGGCAGCTGGCTTGTTTAAACCGTTTATAAATAAGCAGGTATCCAATGATTCGGATGCGGGGAAGCAGCAGGAATTGTTATTTTTGCTGATCTGAGGTAATATAACCCCATCAAAATGCTGGAACATTCTCTGGATCACCCTGCACCCGGCACGGACCCCGACACCCTGGGCCTCGACCGCCGGTGCTTTATGAAGATGAGTGCCCTGTTTGCCGGGGGCGTGGCGGCTTTTGGCGGCCTGTTGGGCTGCCGCGACGAAAAGGATGCCGTGGCCCTTACGGGAATCCCCGAAAAGGACGGCACCACCATCATGCGGGTGGGTTGCCCTGCCCACAACTGCGGAGGCCGCTGTGTGCTGAAGCTGCACGTGAAGGACGGCATCATCAAACGCATCGAAACCGACGACCGGCCCACTGACGAACTCAGCGATCCACAACTGCGGGCCTGCATCAGGGGCCGCTCCTACCGTCGCCGGCAATATCATTCTGACCGCCTGAAATACCCGCTGAAACGCGTGGGCAAGCGCGGCGAAGGCAAGTTCGAGCGCATCAGCTGGGACGAAGCCCTCGACCTGATGGCTGGCCAGCTTAAGCGGGTGAAGGAACAATACGGGAACGACGCCATCCTTGTGCCCTATGGGACGGGAAGCTATAACCAGACCAACGGCAGGCAAACCGCGGCCCGCCTGATGAATCTCTTTGGCGGGTCACTTGGTTTTTACAACAGCTATAGCTGGGCCTGCATTAGCGCAGCCACGCCTTATGTATATGGCACAGGGGTCACGGGCAATCAGCGTCAGGACTGGGTCAACTCAAAATACATTATCATGTGGGGCTGGAACCCCGCCGAAATGCGCGACGGCACCAATAGCGAATTTTTCATCAAGAAAGCCCGCGAGAACGGGGCCAGGGTGATCTGCATCGACCCGCGGATGAGCATGAGCGCCACGGCCCTGGCGGATGAATGGATCCCCATCAGGCCCGGCACCGACGTGGCCCTGATGAGCGCTATGGCTTATGTGATCATCTCGGAGGACCTGCACGACAAGGACTTCATCAGCCGCTGCTGCGTGGGCTTCGATGCCGGCCAGATGCCGGAGGGCTGTGAACAGGAGGAAAGCTATAGCGACTATATTTTCGGCACCCGCGACGGGCAGCCCAAGACCCCGGAATGGGCCGAGGCCATCACGGGCATTCCGCGCGACACCATCGTCCGCATCGCCAGGGATTATGGCAGCATTAAACCTGCCATGCTCTACCAGGGCTATGGGATGCAAAGACGCGCCTATGGCGAGCAGCCGGTCATCGGGGGCTGTGTGCTGGCGGCCATCACCGGCAATGTGGGCATCCCCGGCGGCTGGGCCAGCGGCATTGCCCTGCAGGCCGACGACGGAGGACCGTTCTGGAATGTCTTCCCCGTGGGGCCCAATCCCGTCAAGGCGTTGATCCCCGTTTTCCTTTGGACCGAAGCCATCCTGCGGGGCAAAGAGATGACCGCCGAAGATGGTGTCAGGGGCGCCGAAAAGCTCAACAACAACCTCAAGATGATCTGGGCCGTGGCCTCCAACCTGCTGATCAACCAGCACGCCGATGTGAACCGCTCGGCAAAAATACTGGAAGACGAGACCCTGGTGGAGTTCATCGCGGTGCAGGACCAGTTCCTCACCCCCACCGCCCGGTATGCCGACTTGGTATTGCCCGTATGCACCCAGTTTGAGACCTGGGGCATAGAAGACGGTTGGAAATATGGGGATGAAGTGATCCTGATGCCCAAGGTGGCAGAGCCGCCCCATGAGACCAAGAGCGACTACCAGATCTGCGCCGGGCTGGCCGAGCGTCTGGGGTTGCGCGAGGCTTTCACCCTGGGACGCACCGAACGCGACTGGATTGAATGGGCCGTGAAGTATTACCGCAACACCCGCTTCCCCGACATTCCCAGCCTCGACAAGCTGCACGAGATGAACCGCGGGGTTTATTCCAATCCCGTCAAGGAGCCAAAGATCGCTTTCGCGGATTTCCGGAAGGAGCCTGAGAAATATCCCCTCAACACCCCCTCAGGGAAGGTAGAGATCTTCAGCAAACGCCTGTTCGATAAGGGAAAACCCAATACCATTCCTGCCGTTCCAAAGTACATACAGGAATGGGAAAGCCCGTTCGGGGAGGAGGCCCAGAAGTTTCCGCTGCAGGCCCTTGGACATCATTATATGCCCCGCGTGCATTCCACCCACGACGGCATCGACTGGTTGGAGGAGGCTTTCCCGCAAAGGGTATTTATGAATCCTCTCGATGCCGAACCCCGTGGCATAAAGGACGGGGATATGGTAATGGTATATAACGATCGCGGGAAGCTGGCCATCCCCTGCCGCCTGACCAAAAAAATCATGCCCGGGGTGGTCAATATCCCCCAGGGTGCATGGTGGGACCCTGATAAGGAAGGGGTGGATCGCCGGGGCAACGTGAATGTGCTGACCAGCCATCGCTGGACGCCCCTGGCTTTTGGGAATGCACAGCACACGATCATGGTGGAAGCCCGGAAAATGAAAAGTTAAAAATGAAAAATGAAAAATTTTAAAGGGTATGGAAAAGCAGCTGGGTTTCTTTTTTGATGCTTCGGCGTGTTCGGGCTGCAAGACCTGCCAGGTGGCGTGTAAAGACAAGAACGATCTGCCGATGGGGATTCGCTGGCGCAGGGTGTACGAGGTGAGCGGAGGCGAATGGGTGCAGCAGGGAAAAGCCTGGGTGCCCGAGATTTTCTCGTGGCATGTCTCGATGGCCTGCAACCATTGCCAGGACGCCATTTGCCTGAAATCGTGCCCCAACAAGGCAATCACCCGGAATGAGCTGGGGGTGGTACTGATAGATGCCCGGAAATGTATGGGCTGCCGCTATTGCGAATGGACCTGCCCCTACGGTGCACTTCAATTTGACCCTGAACAAAAAGTAATGACCAAGTGCAATTTCTGCATCGACTACCTGGAGCAGGGCCAGGCGCCTGCCTGCGTGGCGGCCTGCCCGATGCGCGCCCTCGATTTCGGCGAGCTGGAAGCCCTAAGGGAACGTTATGGAAGCGTCAATGAGGTCTTCCCCCTGCCCCAAAAAAACTTTACCGATCCTGCCCTGGTGGTAAAGCCGCATCCTGGAACCAGGATCTCACAGAAACATCAGGCACAAATCGCAAACATAGAGGAGGTCAGATAAATGCAAAGCAACGAATGGCCGCTGGTATTTTTTACCCTGCTTTCACAGCTAAGCATGGGGATCATTTTTTCGGGACTGGTGGTGTTCCTTTTCATTAGGAACCAGGACCTGACTACTGGAGGAGAGCTGAAGCGCCTGCTGAGTTTTACGGCCATGGCAGGAATGGGGGTAGCGCTCATCCTGTCTTTCCTTCACCTGGGCAAACCCTTGCATTCGGTCTTTGCCCTCGGGAATATGGGCAGCAGTTTCCTGAGCCGGGAGATTTTGCTGGTGTCGCTCTTCCTCTTCAGTCTTTTCATCACCTGGACATCCGCCCGTTTTGGGATTCCCTCGCAGGCTTCCTTCAAAATTCTTTACCTGGCCTCCTTCATCGCAGGCATCGTTCTCATCTGGACGATGGCCCGCTTATATATGATCGCCACGGTGCCGGCCTGGAACACGCCCCTGACGGTTGTAAAGTTTTTCAACAGCGGGCTTTTGCTGGGTGCAGGTGCATTGATCAGTATGGTTGTTTTCCTGCACGCCAAAGGCATTGAGGTGATCCAGGTCAGGATGGTGGTCAGCATCCTGTTTTTTGTGTTAGCCCTTGGGGTTTTCATACATTTGATCACCACCCTGATCCCTGCCGGTTTGCCAGGGGCATCGTCCTTTCCTGCCCCGGTGATCCCCTTTGGCTGGAAGGCCGCCCGGCTGCTGTTCCTGATGCTGGGCTTCTCGCTGCTGGCCTGGTGGTACCCGGGATTTCTGAACGCCAGTGCGCGCGGGGCAGAAGGGTGGGCTTACCTGGCTTTTGCGCTGCTTATCCTGGCGGAGATCTGCGGGCGTTACATCTTTTACGCATCCTATTTTCGGGTAGGGGTATAAACCCGGATGGAAAAAAACCGCGACATATGGTTAAGGGCAGCCGTACTGGGGAGTCTCTGGGGCGCCTCGGAAATTGTGCTGGGAACTTTCCTGCATAATCTTCGGATCCCCTTCAGCAGTAATTTACTCACGGCCATTGGGATTATCCTGATGATCGCGGGGCATCGGTTGTGGCCACAGCGCGGGCTGATCTGGCGGGCAGGCATCATCTGCGCAGCCTTGAAGACCCTCTCGCCCAGCCATGCAATCTTCGGACCCATGATTGCCATCAGCGCACAGGCCTTTCTGATGCAGGGCGCCATATTCCTGGGTGGAAGGACTAAAGCTGCCTACCTGGCCGGCGGTGGACTGGCCATGAGCTGGAACCTGGTGCAGCGCATCCTCACCGCCCTAATGGTCTACGGAGCCTCGATGGTTGACCTTTATCAGGGTTTGGTTGATTACCTTTATCAAAACACGGGTTTCAGCTTTTCGGGCTACTGGACACCCTTGTGGGTGCTGGCTTCTCTTTTCTTTGCAGGTGGAGTAGTGGCAGCCGTGATGGGCATCCTAATCGCAGGTTCAGCAAAAAAGGCAGGACCATTTGACTGGGAAGCTTTCCCCGAAAGGGAGAACCCAAAACAAACGGACATAGGAGAAGACAGACGGGCTTCCCCCTGGATGCCAATGCTGATCCTGCTGACCCTTTTCGCTGCCTTATTCCTTTTGCAACAACTACCCATTCTCTCCTCCATGGCAATGGTAGCAGTGCTGCTGGTCCTGGCCGCCTGGTATGACAGGAGCCTGCTACGGGGGTTATTGCAGAAACCCGGCTTCTGGATCGGCCTTTTCATCCTGGCCTCGCTATCCGGTTTGCTGCTGGGCAAAGATGACGGACAGCATCGGATAAGCGTGGAAGGCTTGAAAACCGGCCTTCACATGGGATTGCGCGCCCTGATAGTCATTACTGGCTTCCGGGCCCTGGGAAAAGAATTCAGAAATCCGGCCCTGACCCAATGGTTCAGAAAACGCAATCTGGGCAATTTCCTGATGGCCACCCGTATTGCCTTTCAAACAACTCCCCTTTTGCTGGAGCACCTGCCCAGGACCGAGTCCTGGAAAAGACCTGCAGCAGCCCTCCGGCAACTGGCAGGCAGCCTGGAGCCTGCCTTCCACTATATGAAGAGCAGGCAACAGCAGGCGGAGATCATCCTTCTGACGGGCAAAAGGGGCTCAGGGAAAACCACGGCCATCCTCAAGCTTGCCGCTGAACTTCAGGGAAATGGCTATAGCATTGCAGGAATTGCAGCCCCCGCTGTGGTTCAGGAAGATAAAAGGACAGGCTTTTTGATCCGCGACCTCAGCAATGGTGAGGAAGTCCCTTATGCCTCACGGACCGGGGAAAGTCATGGAGATAATCCCATCCCGTTTTTCTTCAGCAAGGAAGGGCAGGCATTTGGAAACAGGATCCTCGAACAGGAATCAGCCATCGAAAGTGACCTGTTTATCCTGGATGAGATAGGGCCGCTTGAAATGAAGGGAGAAGGCTGGGCTGGGGCTTTCAACAAGATTCTCCAGCTTCGCAAACGCCCAATTCTGATTGTGGTCAGGCCTTCACTCATTGAAAAATTTGTCAGTCGCTGGCACTTGGAAGACCCATTAATCTTTGATATTGAAAAGATAAGCGGGAAAGAAATTTCAGAAAACCTCAGGGAAATTCTGGAAAAGAAAAATATTGGGGGATGAAAAAACATTATCTGCTATCCGAACTGACAGGGGTGGTCCTGGCCGGGGGCAAGAGCAGCCGCTTCGGCACCGATAAGGGGCTGTACCCTTACCAGGGAAAGCCCCTGGTGCAGCACGCCATCGATATCCTGCAGCCTTTTTGCGGGGAGATGCTGGTGAGTACAAACCAGCCTGAAGCCTATGCCTTTACCGGCTTGAAAACCATAACGGATATTTATACAGACTGTGGCCCGCTGGGCGGGATGCACAGCGTGCTTAAGCAAGCAAAGGGGAAGGTAGTCTATTTCCTGGGCTGTGATATGCCCGGGGTGAATGGCCAAGTCTTTCCTTTTTTGCTGACCCATCTTGGCGATTACCAGGCTGTGGTGCCATTGAATAATGGCTTTCGCGAGACCCTTTGCCTGGCCATGAAGAAGGAATGCCTGCTCACAGTGGAACAAGCCATACAGCAGAAAAAATTCAGGATTCTGGATATGCTGGAAGCGCTGAAGGTGTCTTACCCGGAACTAAGCAGTCAACCATTTTACCATAAGGAAATGTTTCACAACATCAATTACAGGAAGGATATGAAAGAGTAATTGGTTGTAAGTGGGGGGTTTATGAGAAGCTAAGCTTTGTTTCTAATCATTTTTAGTTTTTCTTTTTACATTCCTCATTTATTCCTAACACGTAATTTTCAATCACCTCTATTTCGCGTGCGGTTTCCCATCCATCAAAACCTTTCAGATGATTGTATTGGATGCTTGCTTCAA
>JAAYLH010000051.1 GCA_012521995.1 Bacteroidales bacterium
AAAATTGCTAAACGGGAAAAGGCTGCTTCAAAAGGGCAGTTTTTTCCCGTTTTCTATAACCCTTTGGCCAATGCTTGCGTAAAAACAAAGAAATGCAAACAGGTAAACCATTTGGGCCCGTTGTTTTCTGCCGGGTGAAAAGACCCGGAGAAAACAGGTGTTTTGTTTCAGTTCTTAACAAACAAAACGGATTTCCAATGGATTACTGGTTTTTATATTTGCAAGAATATTGTTAATCAGCAATTTGGCAACCAAGACCCTATGAAAAAAAACCTGCCGTTGTTCTCCTTTTTCTTGTTGCTTTGGCTTCCCCTGATATTGGCAGGCAACCCGCCGCTTCCTTGCCGGATCTCGGTTACTGGTGGCGAATCCGGCATCTGCCAGGGCCAGCCCCTGGTGCTTATTGCAAAGGTGGACGATGGCTTAAGTGAGCTAAAAAGACACCAATGGGAAACGGATGGAATGCTTCTTTCTGCTCCCGACCAGTCTTTTGTGAAATTTGACACGGAGCAGGCAGGGGTGTTTCTGGTCAAGTATTTTGCCTGGGATGAAGAGGGAAAGCAGGCACAATGTGCGCTGAGTATTGAAGTGAAAAATCCGCCCGAGTTTGAAATTGTGGAAAACTTTGGGCTGTTTCAGCGTATTTTGTTCAAAAAACCCAAACTATTGATTCAAATTAATTCATTGGAAAGTCATACCTTTCAATGGTTTTTAAATGGAGAGCCCATTATTGGTGCAACAGGGCCCGAGTTTAAGCCCTCAACAGGAGGGAAATATCACGCAAGGGTCACCAGTCCGCAGGGCTGCAGTACCTTTTCGAAAGAAAAAGTTATTGAATAACGCCATATTCGAAAAATAATCGCGAAGCAATGAAAAGTCAGATTCGCCACGGACACAAGAGAAGAATATCCCGTTTTGGGATTTTGCCATTGATCTACCTGTTGTTTCATGCAGGTTCATTGATGGCCCAGCCCATAACTGTCATCATACAAACGCCCGATGGGGCGCGTGAGGTTTGCCAGGGTTCCGGGACCTTTATCCTTACGGCCTATGCTGAAGGGGGTAATCAGAACTTTGTGTCCTATGTATGGGATGCAGCCCCTGGAATGCTTATTGCGGAGGGAGATTATGCCATATTCAACAATGAGTTCTCGACCCCTCCAGGCGTTTATCCTGTTGGCGTGACTGTTACGGATAGTGAAGGGAACACTGGTATGGCCATCGTAAACATAACCCTGAAGCAGACCCCAACGGTAACCATAACGGCAGACGGGCCAACGGCCTTCTGTGATGGGAACTCGGTAAATCTGATCGCCAACCCGGTCAATGGCTTCAATTTTGTCTGGAGGCGCGGAAGTGAAGAAATTTCCGGTGCAACTCAACCCATCTACACCGCCTACGAGAGCGGGAACTACCGTGTAAGGATCATTGCTCAAAACGGATGCTTCAGTCTTTCGAACGTAATCCCCGTCACCGTTTATGAATTGCCACCTGTAAGCGCCGGCAACGACGGCCCTGTTTGCGAGGGCAGCGATGTACAATTGCAGGGCGGCCCTGATGGCATGGTTTCTTACGCCTGGACCAGCCCGTCCAACCCCGGGTTTTCTTCCACCTTACAAAACCCCATCCTCCCGAATATAGGCCCTGATGAGGCTGGAGAATATATCCTAACCGTGACCGATGACAATGGTTGTGAGGATTCAGCCTCCACCTTAGTCGTTGTGGATGAGATCCCTCTTGCCCCGATTTCTGCAAGCTCCAGCGATCCTTTTGTTTGCAGCGGTACAGAAGGCACCATGACCCTTACTGCCACGGGTGGCAGCGGGCAGGTGCTCAAGTGGTATACGGGAAGTTGCGCGGGAGCCTTTATTGGCCAGGGCAATAACCTCATCGTTCCGCTTCCAACCGAAACCACTACTTATTATGTCTTATGGGAATCGGGCACATGCGGACAGTCGTCATGTGCCTCGGTAACAGTTACCGTTACCGAGGCCCCGGTGCTAAGCATTACCTCCACACCCATCAGTTGCAGTGGGGAAGAAGATGCCACGGCCAC
>JAAYLH010000052.1 GCA_012521995.1 Bacteroidales bacterium
CGTGCACGTATATTCTATGAGCTATGGATGGTATTATCATGGTGGCGCAATTATAGAACATATTTTTTCAAGAGAAACCGAGGAATGGTCGACCCAGGTAGTTGTTGAATACAATGATGCGCCCATTGACAATGTTACATTGTATCCCAAAGCTGCCATTAATACGAACGGAGATATAGCCATAATTTTTTGGCGCACCCACTTCCTCCGCTACGATTACGTTATCAAGCCAAACGGCGAAGGCTGGCAGGCAGCACAAAATCTGGATTCCAATCCAACCTACAGGGGCTATAATATTGTTGCAGGCCCCGATGGCGATTTTCACATGTTTTGGGTCACGGGTGAGAACCCCTTTACCATTAATATCCAGCATGGATTTGATGGCACTCCATATGAACTAATCACCGGAGAACCTGATCAAAGTGTTGGAGGGAACCTGCATGTCGACCAGGCCGGTCGGGTTACTTTTATTAATTCCCGGCTTAATCCATTCGCAGCCGTCATCTACATTAAGGAATCGCCCGAGGAGGACTGGGAAGAAGAAACAGTCAGCTTCCCTTCCTCATCCCCAGTGGGAGGCCTTTTCCAAGTAAAGAAGCCCCAGGGGAATTTCAGTCATTTGCAGGTTTTATTCCTAAACTATACCCGCCAGGGTTCATTTGGGCCACATGGACCAGATCACCTCTTTTTCTGGCAATACTTCAATACAAAAGAATTAAGCCTTAGTTCAGAACCCGAAGGAGCAGGAACCCTGACTGGCGAGGGTGAATATCCCATTGACAGCACCATTACCGTTAGCGCAGAACCATTAGGCGATCATATGTTCCTGCGCTGGCAGGATTCAGATGGTAATACGGTTTCTACTGAACCTGTGTTCTCATTTGCAATGCCGTATAGTGATCTAACCCTAACAGCTTTATTTCAGTCAACTGCTGCTGTTGACCCGCTGGTCCAGGGGCCACCAGTACAGATATTCCCGAATCCTTCACCCAATGGGATCTTCAACCTAGTGCTGGACCGTGAAGTGAGTGTGCGCGTGTTCAACCTGGAGGGAAGGGCAATTTCTTCTTCAAGGCTGAAGGAAGGTAAAAACATTCTCGACCTGTCAGGAAATCCTTCGGGGATTTACGCACTGGAGTTTTTTGGAAGGGATGCTTCACTATCTGTTCGAGTAATAATCCTGTAAAAGAGCCGGGGACTTACTCGTTAAGTACTTCAGCGCCACTTACGATTTCCACAATCTCTCGGGTAATCTGGGCTTGGCGAACCTTGTTGTACATCAGGGTAAGGTTCTTAAGCAGTTCCGTGGCATTATCGGTGGCTTTCTGCATGGCGGTCATGCGGGCGCCGTGCTCTGAAGCAGAGGCATCCAACATAATGCGGTAGGAATTGAATTGAATATATTTCGGGATCAGTGAGTCAGCCATCTCCTGGCGTGAGGGTTCAAGAATGATCTTTGGCTCTTCGGCCAGGTATTTTGATTTACCGAGTACTGCTTCAGTTTGATACCCCGCCCAAAAAACAGGAAGCAACTGCTCGGTTACCAGTTCCTGGAAGACAGCATTCTTGAAGTGGTTATATACAACATCGATCCGTCCAAACTCCTTGTTGTCAAATAGCTCCATCATTTTACCAGCAAAACGAGCGCTATCATGGTAGTTCACGTGCTCAATAACTTCGTGGTTGACCTGAAAAATGGGAAATTCCCGTTTACGGAAAAAATCTTCAAGCTTCCGGCCCACCAGCAACAAATGAACTTCAAACCCATCCTTCTCAAGTACGTGAATATGATCAAGCGTCCTTTTGATTACCAAGGCATTATAAGTCCCGCACAGGCCTTTGTTTGAAGCAATGGACAGGAGCAAGGCCCGCTTGTTATCGCTGGCAAGAGTATACCTGCTTCGCTCCTCGGGCAAAAGCTCGCTGTTTAGTCTGCCTACCATCTCTTTCATCCCTGCGGCGTATTGCCTCAAACCCGTTATTCCCCTTTGCGTCTTCAACAACTTGGAAGAAGCCACCATTTTCATGGCACTCGTTATTTGCCTCGTCGATTTGATAGAGGAAATGCGGGTTCTAACTTCCTTCAGGCTGGGCATAACAATCGGATAAACTTTTTATTCAACAGGCAAACTTTTCTTAACAGTCTCTACGGCCTCCAGGATAATTTGTTCCATCTCTTCTGGCAACTCATTACGGCGATCAGTAGGGAATTTCACCGTAAGCAGGCTGTTGAGCACATCCTGATGGTTCTTGCGCATATAGGCAAGGAATTCCTTTTCAAATACCTGTATCATAGGCACAGGCACCTCCATCAACAAACCCTTAACCCCGCAATAAATAATGGCGATTTGTTCTTCAACGGGAATGGGTGAAAACTGATCCTGTTTAAGAATCTCCACGTTTCGCGAGCCTTTTTCAATAATATTGCGTGTGTTGGCATCCAGGTCAGAACCAAACTTCGAGAAGGCCTCCAGCTCACGATACTGGGCCTGGTCAATCTTGAGGTTCCCTGCAATCTTCTTCATGGCCGTGATCTGGGCATTACCCCCTACCCTGCTCACTGAGATCCCTACGTTAATGGCAGGACGAACCCCTGCATTGAACAGGTTCGATTCGAGGAATATCTGACCGTCTGTAATGGAAATAACGTTGGTGGGAATATAAGCTGAAACGTCACCTGCCTGGGTTTCAATGATCGGCAAGGCGGTAAGCGAACCGCCACCTTTCACCATTTCCCTGATGGATTCTGGCACATCATTCATCTGTCGGGCAATTTCATCTGAAGAGATGATCCTGGCTGCACGTTCGAGCAAGCGCGAGTGCAGGTAGAATACATCTCCAGGATATGCTTCACGTCCTGGTGGACGGCGAAGCAACAATGAAACCTCACGGTAGGATACCGCTTGTTTTGACAGGTCATCATATACTACAAGGGCAGAACGCCCAGTATCCCTGAAAAATTCGCCAACTGCGGCTCCTGCAAAGGGGGCGAAGAACTGCATGGCTGCAGGATCACTTGCCGTTGCCGAAATGACAACAGTATAGTCCATGGCACCATACCTGTGAAGGGCATTAACGATATTGGCAACCGTTGAACCCTTCTGCCCAACGGCCACATAAATGCAGTAAACAGGTTCACCCAGTTCAAACCACTTCCGCTGATTGATAATGGTATCGAGGGCAATGGCGGTTTTTCCCGTTTGCCTGTCGCCAATGATTAGCTCACGTTGTCCGCGCCCGATGGGAATCATGGCATCTATGGCCTTGATGCCTGATTGTAGGGGCTGGTTTACAGGCTGCCTGAAAATGACGCCTGGGGCCTTGCGTTCCAAGGGCATCTCGTACAGATCACCCTTGATTGGTCCGACCCCGTCAATGGGCTGTCCAAGGGTATTGATCACCCTGCCAATGAGTCCTTCTCCCGCTTCAACAGAGACCATATGGCCTGTGCGTTTTACTACATCGCCTTCCTTGACATGGCCCGGCTCTCCCAGTAACACGATCCCGACATTGTCCTCTTCAAGGTTCAATACTACCCCGTTCAGACCTTCATCATTCATGGTCACCAGTTCACCGGCCTGGACATTGGTAAGCCCATAGATTCTGGCAATGCCATCGCCGATCTGCAAAATAGTGCCGGTCTCCTCCAAGTCATTGTCTGCACGGAAACCCGACATTTCCTGGCGCAAAATGGCAGAAATCTCTGCTGGTTTTATTTCTGGCATGGTTTTATTTCTTTATGCTGTGTTATCTACATTCAAATGTTTCTTCAAGTCGTTAAGCTTTCGCTTGATGCTGGCATCATACCGGCGGTCACCCAAATCAAGGATGAATCCACCTATGATCGAAGGATCTACCTTTTCCTTGAATTCAATGGTCTTTGATGTAAAACCCCTGGCCACTACCAGAACCTTCTCACGCATGGGATCATCAATTGGAAAAGCCGTTGTAACCCTTACAGGCTCTATGTTAAGGTGCGCCTTGTATTCAGCAATAAATTGCCTGGATATTCCATCCAGCAGAGCAGCCCTCCGCTTTCGTGCTATGATAAGGATATAATGGAGAATCAGGGGATGAACTTTTTCACCGAAAAGCTTACGCAAAATATTCTGCTTCTTAACCTCCCTGATGATCGGGCTTTTTAACACTACCTTTAATTCCTTCTCGTAAGAAAAAGCGTGGCTGATCAATATCATGTCTTGATAAGCTTCCTCAAGGATATTATTCTCCAGGGCCAGCGACAACAATGCCCTGGCATATCTTCTGGAAACCCTTAAATTTTTGCTTACCATAGCATAAACCTTTTCAATCCTTTAATTCAGAGCCACTTTGTCCAGCATTTGATTTACCAGCTTTTGACTGATATCCCGATCCTTCAGTTCACCTTCCAGAACCTTTTCAGCCATGTCAACGGAAAGTTTGGCTATCTGGTCGCGGATCTCATGCACAACGGCATTACGCTGGGCCTCAACAGCCCTTTTGCCATCCTCCATGATCTGGGAGACTTCAACACTGGCACGTTGACGGGCATTACGGATGATCTCATCAGCCTCACCGCGAGCCTGGGTGAGCAATTCTAGTCTCAGCTTTTCGGCTTCCCGCATTTTATGCTCCTTCTGTTCCTCCAGGGCAGCCAGCTCACGCTGAATATGCTGGGCATCGCGTAAAGACTGGCTAATGCTCAATTCCCTTTCGCGAATTGTATTCAATATTGGACGCCAGGCATACTTCCGAAGTATAAGCAAGACCATCCCAAAAGCCAGGGTCATCCAAAAAATAAGTCCTAAACCAGGTGATACTAGTTCCATGACAAGTGAATTAAATTACCAAAAATACAGGAGCTTTGTCAGCCCTGTATCCCATAAACTTAACCTGCCGCTTATCGAAGTGGGAGTTCGTTCCGCTATACAAACAGTACGAGGAAACAAACCAGGATTGCAAAGAAGGTTACCCCTTCAATAAGGGCCGCTGAAACAATCATCGATGAACGAATGTCGTTCCCAGCCTCCGGTTGGCGGGCTATCGCCTCAAGAGCAGTGCTCCCGATCTTGCCAATACCCCAGGCAGCTGCAAAAACAGCAATTGCGGCTGCAAATCCTGCACCCATTTTCATCCACTGGGTAGCTACCTCTACAGTGGCTTGCAACAATACAAACAATGGTGACATACGCTTTAAATTTTAATTGGTTAATGAACTATTTGCATTCAAAACTTTTACTAATGATGTTCTTCAGGCACTGCCATTCCAAAAAACAATGCACTGAAAAAGGTAAAAACATACGCCTGGATAAAGGCCACCAGCAACTCTATGAAGTTCATAAAAATCATAAAGAGCAGTGACAGGGGGGAAATTACATAGCCAACAGCAGTAGCAACCCCTCCAAGAACAAAGATTAGGCTCACAAACCCCAGAATGATCATATGCCCCGCAGTGATATTTGCAAATAACCTCACCATGAGCACAAAGGGCTTGACAAACACTCCGATCAATTCAATAATGGGCATTAGGGGCAAGGGAAGCTTAAGCCATACAGGCACCCCCGGGGTATTAAAAATATGTTTCCAATAGCCTTTGGTCGAAAACAACTGGGTGGTAAAGAAGGTAAACAAGGCAAGCACCATCGTTACACTGATATTGCCAGTCACATTGGCACCCCCTGGAAAGAAAGGCACAAGCCCCAGCAGATTGTTAAAAAAGACGAAAAAGAACAGGGTCAGCAAATAAGGCAAAAAACGCTGGTAATGTTTTTCTCCAATGGCTGTCAAGGCAACCTCATCACGGATAAACAATACAATGGGCTCAAGAAAAGATTGCAACCCTCGGGGAACCGCCTTACTTCCCTCCCGCTTGTATTTCCGACCTACGCTAACAAATATGAGGCAAAGCAAAAAACTACTCAGTAAAACCGCAGCCACATTCTTGGTCATGGAAAGGTCCGCCAGAAAACTGGCATTGGGGTCAGGGGTGTGGCCATCATCCAGCACTTTGACAATGCGCCCCTTGCGCGGTCCTTCGTGGGCAATGGCAAAACCCTTATGGGCACTGTGCCCGTGGTGAAACCTGGAACTTGGGAAAAAGTAAGGACGCCCCTCATAAACCAATATAACGGGAAGCGGAATGGAAATGGATGCGTTGCCAATATCGGCAATATGCCAGTCATAGGAATCCAGCACATGCTCCACAATGACCTTTCCGGCATTGAAACCTTCTTTTTCGCCGTCTGCACCACCAGCAGCAAGCGCAGGAACCCCTGACAACAGAAGCACAAGGAACAGCAAAGGACGAGTCATGGACAACCCTTTGTTTTTAAATATTTCCAAAAAACGGAACCCCATGAAAACATCGTTTATTAAAGCATGCAATTTATAAATAATAAGCTTTCAAAAACCAGCGTGTCCAAGGTTTTTTATTTCAAAAGACATCAGTTCTTACCCGCGTGTAATTCCCGGTACATAAAACCGATTTCCAGAACAGTGAAAAGGAAATAAAACACAAAGAAACTAATGATAAATCGCACGGCATCATCCCTTACAAGGAATGAATAAACTAATACTATGGCTAGGTACAAAAGGAGACGGCCAACAGTAATGGCAATAAAAGTCTGGGTGAACTTCTGATTATTGCCCGCCGCCAAACGGTAAAGAATAAACTGGGATATTAAAACCACCAAAAAGTAAAACAAAGGAATCAGGAATAGCACCCTGCTGATCATATAGGCAGGCGCCAACCAGTAAAACAAAGCAGTAAGCAAAAAGGCCAGAATTGTAAATCCAACCAGATAGAAAATAAAACGCCTAAATCCGCTCATTCCAGCAAAATATTTTTTGCCCTTAAAAAGCCAAAGGGCTTTTTAGCCCTTTCAGCATCCACTACAACTCGAGTTTTGGCTCTTTCTTGACCTCAGACCTACCAGTCAGCCCTGGCTGAGGTTTCTCCATAGTGCACGAACCCGTGAAAACAGCACCCGGCTCAATGGCAAGTTTACTGGTAATGATCTCACCAAAAAGTTTCGAGTTGGCTTTCATCGTCAGCAGTTCAGCAACTTCAACCCTTGCCTTTATTTGACCCGAGAAATCAGCATTCTGACAAATGATATCGCCTTCAACCACTCCGGTATTCCCAACAATTACCTTCCCCTTCGATTCTACAGTCCCAATGATGGTCCCGTCAATCCGAATGTCACCATTCGAAAATATTTCACCCTTTATGGTGGTCCCTGTTCCTACCAGGTTAATGGAAGTGTGGTCTGGTTCAGGTTGTTTGGCCATTTTATTGTCTTTTTTCTTGTTAGTAAACATATGATTTTTTTGGAACTCAAAAATAAAACAAAATCCGTTAGATTTAAATGTTTTTGAAGCTTATCTCCCATAGCGTGCTTTGAAAAACTTCAGGTACTCTTCTACATCCTTATCCTGGTACAAAATTGGATAATTATCCACTGAGATAATAAATGAGATTATGGCCTCCTGCCTGAAATTGCTTAACCCGGGAGAAGAAACGATATTACGGAAATACTCCATGCCAAGACTCCTGTCGCTGAAGTTAGTCACCGTAATAATCTGGCGGCGGTCATCCAGAAAAATATTGCTCATGGTCAGGCGGCTGTCCGGATAATTCTGGGTATTAAACTCCGTTATGAAATTACGCAGCTCGCGGGCCTCAACCAGCCTGACGTCAAAAACGAAGGCAAAGAAATGAACCGCCGAAGGATTGTAGCTGTAAATGGAAACCAGCTCCTCCTCTGCAAGGCCTTCTTCACTTTGTGCATCTTCCTCGGGAAGCAACAAACTATGCGTACCCAACGATGCAAGAAGGTCGGTGGCTGGCTGATGCACAGGGGTGCCCTCAAAATTGCGGACTACATATTCAAGCCCCTGCCTGAATTCGCTCGACTGGCCTCGCTTCCCCAGCGAGAGGGCTTTCAGATAGCTGAACTGTGCACGCAAGGCCTTGTCGATCTCCAAGGTATCAGCAGTATCCCAGTTCGAAATCACCTCTGCATAATTCCCCGAAGTGAAAGCACGGTAGGTCTGCTCATACAACTGTGTGGCAAATCCCTCGCGCTTCCTGAAATTCTGCAGATAATTCGGGTCCCCCAGAATTTGGGCAAAGTCGCTTTCGGGAAACTCATTGATCAATCGCGATTTAAAGGTCTCCGCACGGGCAGGATCTCCCAACTCACGATAAAGGTTATACAAATAATAAAAGGCTTGCAACCGGTTCTCATTCTCCGGGAAACGGTTCACCAGCGACTCAAAATTTGAAACCGCACTTTGATTATCCTTAAAACGGTCCTTAAAGATCACCCCAAGATTGAAATATGCCTGGGCGATCCTGCCATTGGAGGCAGCCATCATTTCTGGCGTAGTGGGAATATTGCGCAGGTAATTTGAGCGATCCATGACATCATTCTCTCCAAGGCTGTCTCCCTCTGCCATACCTTCTGTCCCATCTTCAAAACCAAAAGCAATGGTTTGCTTGTTACTGATGCGCCACAAATCTTCCAGGGGACGCTCGCCATAGCGGCTGGAAAATTCAGTCCGCCCAAAACTCATGGCGGTCGGATTATAAAAATACCAACTGTTATCCTGTTGATCTCCCATGCGCCGCTGAGATTGCATGGCCTGGAAAGTCCGCATGCGGTCGCTTTCCTCTTGCCGCTTTCGCTGCTCTTCTTCCCTTATTTGGGCAATAATCTCGTCAATTATTGCGTTTCGTTCTGATGGGGTCATGGAGGCCAGGCGTTGAAGCGAATCCTCCCTTTCAATGGCGCGCAGGTTAATGGCCAGATCTGAAAGCATTACCTTGCGTTGGCTGATGGGCTCGATACCATCAAAGGTCCCGGGAAGAAATGTCACGGTGCTGTCGTAATAAACGCTGGCTTTCAGGTAATCGGGCCGCTGAAAATAAATCTCTCCAAGGCGCAGGAAAGAAAGCCCTTTTTGCATCTGGTTCCCTGAACTTACCTGGGTCGACTTTAAATAATTGTCAATTGCATCCTCTTCCTTTTGCTCACGCATGGCAAGCTGCCCGAGGGCATAATAGATACGGTCCTGGTAAGGATCGTTCTTTGAATCACGAAGCATCCCGTTCAGCTCCGAACGGATAAATCCACTGTCACCACTAGCAGGGTCAAAAGCCATAGCCATGCTGATGCGCGCCTGAAAGGCCATGTCAAAAGTGGGGTTCATCTTCAACACACTGGCATAAGTACGCTGAGCATTTGCATAATCGCCTGAATACTGATAAAACTGGCCCAAAATGTAGGTAAGACGGGTGCGATCCCTTCCCTTTCGCATCACCCGAATCCCATCCTGCAAATAAGAAATGGCCGATGCATAATCTTTCTGACGGGCAAAATGATCAGCATAGGTCAGGTAATACAGCGTCTTTCCTTCATCGCTCAGCAAACCCTTCTCCAGGTCTGCCTTGACGATCTCAAGCATATCACGGGCCTGGGTGTAATTACCCATTGAATTGTGGCTCTTGGCAATCCAAACTTTCGAGTCATAAGCCAAATCCGAGTCATACTGCCTGATGATATATTCAAAGGTGAGGTTCGCCAAAGGGTAGTCACGCTTGAAAAAATGCGAACGGGCAATCAGGTAATACGCATCGTCAATCCAACGATTGTACTCAACACCGCGGATAAACATGGAATGCCGCCTGATCACCAGGCTGGACTTTTGATAGGCAACATCCATGAAGTTACTGATACCGCCCGCCTGCGCTTCATTCCCATAGCGGTAAATGCTCAGCACATCATCAAAATTATCCTGATGCTGCTCGGCCAGGCGTTTTACCCCCTGGCGGTAACTCTCCCGCGCATTGAAATATCCATTGAATTTTGCACTGATTGAATGATAGTTCCTGTTGGTCCAGGAATTTTTCTGAGTCGAACAACCCACAAACGCAAAAAGAAACAGGGCCAATAACAACCCCCTTCCATAAACAGAATTTTTTGCCTTATTTTTCAAATCCTACCGCCGCTTTTTTTAATCATAATAATAACTTCCAATCTGCAAATTTATTTTATTTAAGCCATTCTTTAAGGCTTAACAATTTTTAACGGTCAAATTTCCATCATTTATTTGCCCGACAAGCCCAAAACCCGTTGAAATTACGAAATTTGCACCTTGCAATGCCTTCAGGCATTTTTATTACTTTTGCTGGTCAATCATTTTTACCTTTGAGTGCGCTCTTATGCCGCAAAAAATTGAAAAAAAACGGGGCTTTTTTAATAAACTTCACGACAAGTACCGTCTGGTCCTTATGAACGACGAGACTTTCGAAGAGAAGCTTTCGTTCCGCCTTACCCGTTTCAACGTTTTTATTTTCTTTGGTGCGCTAACCATTTTCCTGGTGGTGGCCACAACCTACCTTATTGCCTTTACCCCCTTAAGGGAATACATCCCCGGCTATGGCGACTTTGACACCCGCCAGGTACTTCGGGAACTGACCCTGCGCACTGACTCGCTTGAAACCAGCCTCCGGCAGAAAGACTTCTATATTCAGAACATCCGAAACATTGTCGAAGGTCGCGAAATCATGGAGGAAATGCCCGACACCATTGAAAACAGAACCTATTTCGGCCTAGACGAACTGCCTCATTCACCCGAGGACTCCATCCTCAGAGCCGAAATTGAAAGTATGGGTCGCTATGGTACCAGTATCACGGCAATGGAGGTTACCCTCGACAACAACATCAACCAGTTCTTCTTCTTCCCTCCGATCAAAGGGGTGGTCACCAGTTACTTCGAGCCCGCCAACAGCCATTTTGGAATTGATCTGGTGGCAGACCCAAATGAAGCCATTAAAGCCACCCTCGACGGGACCATTATTTTTGCCGAGTGGACCATCCAAACAGGCTATACCATTGCCATTCAGCATTCCAACAACCTTATTTCAGTTTACAAACACAACAGCGTCCTGCTTAAACGGGAAGGCGCCTCGGTGAAAGCGGGGGACGTCATTGCCATTGTCGGCAATACAGGCATACTTTCCTCAGGGCCTCACCTCCATTTCGAGCTCTGGTTCAACGGTAACCCCGTAGACCCCCTCGACTATATTATTTTCTGATGAACGGTCCCCAAAAAAAAGGTCTGGCAATTCTGGGTGCAACCGGTTCTATCGGCTGTCAGGCCCTCGAGGTCATCCGCGCCTTTCCCCATCGCTTCCAGGTGGAAGTCCTCACCGCCCAAAACAATGCCCCGCGCCTGATTAGGCAGGCCATTGAATTCCAGCCCAATGCAGTGGTGATCGGCAACGAGGCTCTTTACCCAAAAGTGAAGGAAGCCCTTGAATCTTTCCCCATCAAGGTTTTCTCGGGAGCAAAGGCCCTTAAAGAAGTCACCGAATTCGACGGAATTGATATGGTCCTTACTGCAATGGTCGGTATCGCAGGCCTCGAACCCACCATGGCAGCCATTCAGGCAGGCAAGCAAATTGCTTTGGCCAACAAAGAGACCCTGGTGGTGGCCGGGAACCTCATCACCCGCCTGGCTCAGGAAAAAGGCGTTAATATTTACCCCGTCGACTCCGAGCACTCAGCCATCTTTCAGTGCCTGGCAGGTGAATTCCATAACCCCCTTGAAAAAATTTATCTTACCGCCAGCGGCGGACCTTTCCGGGGGAAAAAACGCGATTTCCTCGCCTCTGTTAAAAAAGAACAAGCCTTAAAACACCCCAACTGGGATATGGGGTGCAAAATCACAATCGACTCAGCATCCATGATGAATAAAGGCCTTGAGGTGATTGAGGCCAAATGGTTATTCGCCCTGAAACCCGATCAAATTAAAGTGATAGTTCACCCACAGTCCATCGTTCACTCCCTGGTTCAGTTTTCTGACGGCTCTATCAAAGCCCAAATGGGATTGCCTGACATGAAGTTGCCCATCTTATACGCAATGGCCTATCCCGACAGGCTCCATACCAGTTTCCCGCGTTTCGACTTTTTGAATTATCACGAGCTGAATTTTGAAGCTCCTGATACCGAAAGCTTCCCCAACCTGATGCTGGCTTACCGGGCATTGGAAAAGGGAGGCAATATGCCGTGTATTCTCAATGCCGCCAATGAGGTGGCTGTAGCCGCTTTCCTGAAAGATCAGCTTGGCTTCCTCCAAATGTCAGATGTCATTGATGATTGCATGCAAAAAATCCACTTCATGATTGAACCAAACCTGCAGGATTTCATTCATACTGATGCGGAAACCCGAAAACTGGCACTTTCACTTATTAAAAAACAAAACAACTGAGCCCTCTCATTCTTTCAAATCGTTACTCATTCTTTTTTCAATGGAAATATTAATCAAAACCCTGCAATTCTTTCTCAGCCTTTCCATCCTGGTTATTATCCACGAAATGGGACACTATTTTGCCGCCCGATTTTTTAAGGTCAGGGTAGAAAAATTTTATCTCTTTTTCGACGCCTGGTTCTCCATTTTCAAATTCAAGCGGGGAGATACAGAATATGGCATGGGCTGGCTCCCATTGGGCGGATATGTTAAAATCGCCGGCATGATTGACGAATCTATGGATCGCGAGCAGATGAAGCAGCCCGCTAAACCCTATGAGTTTCGTTCAAAACCAGCCTGGCAGCGCCTGATCATTATGCTTGGCGGGGTTACCTTCAACATCCTCCTGGCTATGTTGATCTACATTGTAATGCTGTATTCACACGGGGAGGAATACCTGCCAGCCGAAAACGTGAAATACGGCATCGTGGCCGATTCTCTTGCCCTTGATTTGGGGATGCAAACCGGCGACAAGATCCTTATGCTCAACGGCGAAAGAGCTGAAGACTTCATGGAAATCCCAAGGGAATTCATCATGGGCAATGTAAAAACCGTTACCGTTGAACGAAATGGGGAATTACTAACCCTGGACGTGCCCGAAAGCTTCTTTGGAAAATTGGTGCAAAGCAAGGGAGAAGGGTTCTTTACAATCAGGTACCCCTTTATCGTTGAGGCATTCCTGCCCAATTCGGCCGCTGAGGCAGCCGGTGTCCGCCCCGACGACCATATCGTGGCCATCGGCGATAACGAAACCTGGTCTTTCGACGAATTCAGGGTGGCTATTGCCAATTATCGCGACCAGCAAACAACTATCGCTGTTGACCGCCAGGGCGAACGACTGGAATTCCCAATCACGATCTCTGAAGAAGGTACCATCGGCGCCTATGTCAAGCCCATGGCCGACCTGTTTGAATTCAGAACGCATACTTACTCCCTCTTTGCGTCCATTCCTGCAGGAATCACAAAAGCATATACCACAACCGTTGACTATGTAAAACAACTTGGATTACTCTTCAGGCCGGAAGTGAAAGCCACTGAAAGCCTCGGGGGATTCATCACAATTGGAAATATATTTGCCCCAACCTGGAACTGGCTGCACTTCTGGAGCATTACAGCATTCCTTTCCGTGATCCTGGCCGTGATGAATATCCTGCCCATCCCTGCCCTCGATGGCGGACACGTGATGTTCCTGCTTTACGAAGTGGCTTCAGGACGAAAACCCAATGAAAAATTCATGGAATACGCACAGATGATCGGAATGATCCTCTTGCTCGGTCTCATTCTTTTTGTTAACTTCAACGACGTCTTGCGTTTGTTTAAATAAAGCCATTTGGTCCTGAAGAAATTTTTTGCCCATGTTGCTTTTCAAAAGTTGTGAAATATTCGGCCCCCAGCCCCTGGGGCATAAGGATGTGCTCATGGCTGGGAAAAGCATCGTGGCTGTCGCCGACGATATTCGAATGCCGGAAAACCTGGGGCTTACCGTAATTGACTGTTCCGGCTTTAAGATGATCCCTGGTCTGATCGATAACCAGGTGCACATTGCAGGGGCAGGGGGAGAAGGGGGCCCTGCCTCGCGCACCCCTTCGATATACCTCAGCCAGATACTTGAGGCTGGCGTCACCACTGTGATCGGCTGTATGGGCACCGATGGAATCACACGAAGCCTGGAGGCCCTCCTGATGAAAGCCAAAGGCCTCCGCCAGGAAGGCATCAGCGCCTGGATCTATACCGGATCTTTCCAGGTCCCAACCCCGACCCTCCTGGGCGATATTACCAAAGACATTGCCCTTATAGAAGAGATCATTGGCGTGGGCGAAATCGCCATCTCCGATCACCGCTCCTTCTGCCCCACCAACGAAGAACTCAGGCGTATCGCTGCGCAGGCTCGTCTGGGCGGAATGCTCGGCGGTAAAGCGGGTATCGTCAAAATCCATATGGGCGATGCCCGAAAACCCTTCAACCCCCTCTACCAGGTGGCCCAGACCAGTGAATTGAAACTTGCTCAGTTCCTGCCAACCCATTGCAACCGCAATCATTTTATTTTTGAAGATGCCCTAGAGTACGGCAAAAAAGGATATGTTGACCTTACTGCCGGCTCTTACCCTTATTTCCCCGATATAGAAATAAAACCCTCCACTGCCATCAAAAGACTGCTGGAAGCCAGCGTTCCCCTCGAACACATCACACTGAGCAGCGATGGCATGAACTCATTGCCCCTTTTTGACGAAAACGGCTTGCTGGTGAAGCTCGAAATAGGCCAGCCACGCTCTGTCTTCGAAGAATTGCGTGATACAGTGCTGCAGGAAAAAATACCCCTTGAACAAGCCCTGAAAGTGGCCACCAGCAACGTGGCCGACATCCTCTGGCTGAAAAACAAGGGTCGCATTGCCCCCGGCAAAGACGCCGACTTAGTGGTCATTGACGACGATTTCCATATCATCCATCTTGCCGCCATGGGCCAGCTGATGGTCCACAACGGAAAAATGCTAATAAAGGGCAGTTACGAAATATAACCGCTCACGCCAACATCATGCAGAGAAAGTTCCAGGTACATATCCTTGGCTGTTCCGCGGCCACACCCACTTCCCTGAGGCATACCACCTCTCAGGTGCTTGCCTATCACAACAAATATTTCCTCCTTGATTGTGGAGAGGGAACCCAGATGCAGCTCAGGCGCATGAAGCTGCCCATGATGAAAATTGAGCATATCTTCATCAGCCACCTCCATGGCGACCATTACCTGGGCTTGCCGGGCCTGCTTTTCTCCCTTCACCTCCTCGGACGAAAAAAAGAAATCCACATCTACGCCCCTCCGGGCATCCAACAGATCATCGATGTCCAGTTTACCCTTTCAGAGCTGAGCCCACTTTACCAAATACACTATCACGACATTACCCGTCCTGAGGATTGCATTTTCGAAGACCGCTACCTGACAGTCGAAACCATGGAAATGACCCACCGCATCCCTTCTTTTGGTTTCCTTTTCAGGGAAAAGCCGCACAAGCGTAATCTGAGCAAAGAAAGCATTCTGAAGTACGACATCCCCCGCGACCAGATGGATGCCATTAAAGAAGGTGCCGACTTAGTCCTGCCCGACGGAAAAAAGGTCCCCAACCACAAGATCACCATCAGCCCAGCCCATTCCAGGGCTTATGCCTTTTGCAGCGACACCGCCTATTCTGAAGCTTTCCTGCACCAGATCAATGGGGTCGACCTGATGTACCACGA
>JAAYLH010000053.1 GCA_012521995.1 Bacteroidales bacterium
ATTTGATCTGCATCGAGGATCACCTGATGAACGATTTCAGGGAAACCAATTGCACCGGAATCAGTTTTTCCGACTGGTGTGAGAAGAACCAGATCGTTTACCAGCGGGTCCAGGAAGAGACGCCTCCGAAGCTCCACCTGAAACGTGCGGCCCTGCTGGTGAATGCCGGATAAAGAGGCAGGCCACCCTTTCAGCGCGCAAAGCAAGCCCCTGAAAAAAGCGGGCACACCCCACACCCCCTCCCCGGAAAAATACAGCCACCAGGTCAGTGACTTGGTGGCTGGTTTGCTTTATTACCTGCTTACCACAAAGGTAATTGATTTTCGAAGATCTTTGCCCAGGCTAATGGCTGCGGAATATGCGCCGCTTTTCCAGCCGGACAATGAAAGGATTTGCTGATCGCAGGCCTGGTGAACCGGCATTGTGAAAACCAACAGGCCCCTGGCATCGCGAAATTCTATGTTGCCTTTTATCTCCCTGTCGGTTTCAAAGCACCAGCTAAGGGTAATGTATTCTCTTGCCGGGCTCGGAAAAAGGGCAAACTTCAACTCGCTTTCCGATTCGCCGGGCGCAATAAATGGCGCCGGAGGCTGGGCCGGGGCCGACATGGCTTCAACCTCTTCGGATGGGTATAATATGGGCTCTTCGTATTCGATTGCGTGGTTGAGTATAAGAAATGACAGGGCCTTACCTGCCACGCGCGGGGTGGCTTCCAGGAAACCTTCCAGTTGCCGCAAGGCCTCTTCTGGCAAACCGGAATAGCCCGGGTAGTCTGCATGGTGCCATTGGGCCAGCAGGGCATAAAAATCCAGGTAATCCTGGTGGGCTTGCCATGCTTCTTCATGCGTAATGTCGAAGCTTTGTTCAATTTGGCTAAGGAGCTGGTTACCCGTTGTAAAATCGCTTTTTGAAAATTGTAACTCAGCCAAAAGGTATTGGTAGCGAATGTCGTTGGTTAGGGCCAGCAATGCTTCAACAGCGGGGGCATTCCCGAAGCCGGCACGCTCATGTACAATTCCCTGGATAATTTGGTTCAGAGCCTGATCGTGACGGGTTTTCTGATAGGCCATAAATTGTTCGGCAATTTCTTTCTGGCCAAAGTGGAAAAGCCCATTGTCAATTTGCCAGCGCATATAGGCCGGAAGCTGATCGGCACGCGCATCAAGGGCTTCCTGTACCGCTTCTGATTTGGCAGTCTGGGGGTTTATTAACATCACATCGCGTATCATGGCCTTGTTAAAACCTTCTTCTTTGGCGCCAAGGGCCGTAAGCACCTGGTCAGAAAGATAGGGCGAGGTTTGCATCAGGCTCTGGTAAGTGTACCAGGCATTGCCCGTATTGGCCATTTCAACCTGCTGGGTTGTCATCTCCGTGTTGCCCTGATCAACCATGTCCTGAAGTTGCTGAGAGGTAGTTTCGAAAAGGCTGTGTGCATTTTGTTTCTC
Source organism: Bacteroidales bacterium (assembly GCA_012521995.1). Taxonomy (GTDB): domain Bacteria; phylum Bacteroidota; class Bacteroidia; order Bacteroidales; family UBA7960; genus UBA7960. The sequence goes on from JAAYLH010000053.1 coordinate 1,446, forward strand.
GGCAAGTAATTCTGGATAGGATTCAGAGCGGGTTTTTGCAGGGCAGGAGGCTTCGTGGTTGTAAAACAAGTCAGGCGATTCGTAAAAGAAAATTTTACTGCTATAAATGGCAGGTTTTACTCGTGGCTCAGACTGTACGTTGTGGTGAAAATATGAGATATTAGCGCATTGGTTTACAAAATTCGAAATCAGTATGGGGCTGTTATTGCCAAACAAATTACCGGCAAGGGTTGATGTGCTGGGGCTTCCTGCATATCCCTGCAATTGCCTGATGCCTTCAGGTTTTGACTGGGTACCCGGCACCACAAAAATATCATAGGCATTGTCATAAAAAATGTTACACTTAATCTGTAACCCTGATCCAAGATTCTCGCCCCTGTTTTTTCCAATAGCCTCAATGCCTATGGTAAAATTACTAAAGGTATTGCGATAAATTTCGTTTTGAAAAATCCCAGTATTCCTTGCAATCAACCCCAGACTTCCGCAAGTGGTATTTCCGGTTGAGCTACTGCTTAAAACGTTGTTCTCAACAGTAAACATGGAAGAATTGTCAATATAAATGCCATAGGTATCTGCACAACGCTGCCCGGCATATGTATAACCGGGAGCTATATTAAAAGTATTGCCCACAATGAAGGCGTTATCAATGGCGTTAAAGAAAATGCCTCTGTATGTTGAGAAAGAAGAATTATTAACCGAAAAGGTTCGGTTTGGTACTTCCGTTGATGAATGAATACCATATTTAAGGC
>JAAYLH010000054.1 GCA_012521995.1 Bacteroidales bacterium
CTCAATGACTTCGGGTTATTCAAAAACACAGACATACTTCTTTTTTATGAAAGTAATAACCCCATTGGAGCTGGCAGGTTTAGCGGGCTGAAATACTTGAAGGATATATACTTCCAGGGGATTTTTCACTTAATCAAAAAGGAAAAAGGCAGACTGGCAGGGAATTCCTGCCTGCAATGACAAAAAAATACGCGCATTTAGGGCAGGTGTTGCAGCCTTGTTTGACATCTGCCGGCAAGGGGGTTTCCGGGGGCCTGAAATATTTAGTAGATTTGTTACAGGAAAACGGCCGGGTTTGAGCCATCGTTTGCCTATAAAAAAAATGACGCCATGAAGAAAGCCATCCTTTCGCTGTTGATCCTGTTTTTCTTTTTTTTCGCCTCAGCACAGGTTAAAACCGGCATAGAGGTATTGCGCGATCAGGGTTTTGAGCCCTTACGGGGAAAACGGGTCGGGCTGATCACCAACCCAACGGGCGTTGACAGCCAGTTGCGATCGACCATCGACATCCTGAACGAGGCCCCAGAAGTAAGGCTTGTGGCTCTTTACGGACCGGAACACGGCGTCAGGGGCGAATACCCGGCCGGCGAACTGATCGACAACAAACCCGATCCGGCCACGGGCATCCCCATGTTCAGCCTTTACGGTAGTACCCGCAAACCCACCCCTGAAATGCTCCGGGGGATCGACGTCCTGGTGTATGACATCCAGGACATTGGCTCACGATCCTATACCTTCATCAGCACCCTGGGGCTTGCCATGGAGGCTGCCGCCGAAAACGGCATTGAGCTGATGGTGCTCGACCGCCCCAACCCTTTGGGCGGACTCAAGATGGAAGGTCCCCTGGTGGAGCCCGGCTTCATCTCCTTTGTCAGCCAGTTTCCCATTCCATATGTCCACGGGCTGACCGTGGGCGAACTGGCCCTCTTCCTCAACAACGAAGGCCTGCTGGCCAACGGGGTGCAATGCAAGCTTAGCGTCATTGCAATGGAAGGCTGGGACCGCTCGCTCACCTTCGAAGAAACCGGTCTCCACTGGGTGCCCTCCTCCCCCCACATCCCCCACGCCCATTCGGCTAATTTTTACCCGGTATCCGGAATCCTGGGCGAGCTCTATGTGATTAACATCGGGGTGGGCTATACCCTTCCCTTCCAAACCTTTGCCATCGACTGGATCAGCGATGCAGAGGAATTAACCAGACAGTTAAACCTGCTTGAAATACCCGGTGTCATTTTCCGCCCCACCCATTACCGCGCCTATTATACCGACATGCAGGGCAAGATGCTTCATGGGGTGCAGGTACACCTGACCGACCTGCCACAGGCCCCGCTGTCGCTCATCCAGTTCTATTTCCTGCAGGAACTCCACAAGCTATATCCCGACAGGAATGTCTTTCAAATGTGCCAGGAAAGCCGCCTGCCCATGCTTGACAAGGTAACGGGCACCGATAAGGTGAGGCTGGCCTTTGAAAAAAGATTCCTCGTGGAAGACATTCTGCCCATATGGAACCAGGACATTCCTGCCTTCCGGCAAAAAGCCGAACCCTATTTCCTGTATTAAGTTCGTGGAATCGCTGAAATTTGATTTTTTTAAATCAATTTATAGCTCATTCATCTTAAAAAAATATCCGAAAAATACACCATGCTCGTACCATGCTCTTGTAAAGGCCCTGCCAGCCTCCTGTTGGTTCTTCCAAACACGAGCCTGGAAGGTCGATGACAGGTCTGATTCTCCTTATTATTCCGTTTTCTTCTTGATCCCGAAAGAGGGGTCGATCTTCAGGAATCTTATCAGCAGAAAGCCCGGCAGGGTGCACAGCATGACCCAGATAAAGAAGTTCTGGTAGCCGATTATTTCCTGCAGCCAGCCGGAGATCATGCCCGGGAGCATCATGCCCAGGGCCATGAATCCTGTGCTGATGGCGAAATGTGCGGTCTTGTGCTTGCCCTCGGCAAAGTAGATCATAAACAGCATATATGCGGTGAAGCCGAAACCATAGCCGAACTGCTCAATGGCCACCGATCCTGCAATAAGCCAGAATTCACTAGGGGTTGCGTAGGAGAGGTAGACATACATCAGGTTGGGCAGGTTGATGGCCAGGGTCATGGGCAGGATCCAGTATTTCAGGCCTTTTTTTGAGGCCAGGATGCCCCCGAGGATTCCGCCCAGGGTAAGGGCCAGGATGCCGATTGTGCCATAGACAAGGCCTACATCGCCGGTGGTCAGGCCCAGTCCGCCCACCTGACGGTCGTCGAGCAGGAAGGGGGAAGCCAGTTTCACCAATTGGGCTTCACCCAAGCGGAACAGCAGGAAGAAAAGCAGGGCAGGGCCAATGTTGTCTTTGCGGAAGAAGGAACCGAAGGTGCGGAAGAATTCGGTAAAGGCATTTTCGCCGGCCTCCTGAACCACTGCCTTGTCGGAAGCAGGGCGGGGAAGGATAAAGCGATGATAGACAAAGATGAGGATGAAAAAACCTGCAAGGATGAAGAAGGTGATGGACCAAGCCAGGGGGATATTGCCCGAACGACCTTCAAAGAGGGCCTGGGCCGGGCGGTCGAGTTTGGGGTCGAGTTGCACGGCGATCCAGGCAGTCTGGTTCCAGTTGTCGCGGCCAAAGGCGAGGCGGTCGCCCTGGATCATGCGGATAGAGCCGTCGCCCCGACGGAACCTGGAATTAAGTATGATTTCTTTGCCCGCTTCGGGGGGAACCGAAAGGGTAATGCCAATGAGGCCAATGTTCCCCTGGAGGTTTTGGGGCGTCACTTCCTGTTCGGAGTCCCGGCGAAAATGAGTCCGCAGCCAGTTGGCCAGGGGATCGGAAACATTCCGGGCAAACCCTGAGGTTTCTTTCTGTTCTGTTGTTGCCTCAGGAATAACAAAGCCGTGCTCAAGGTTTTGGGCCGAGACCCATTCCTTTATGGAATCGGCCATTTCAGATGGAATATTTTCGGTGGAAAGGCTGAGCATCTCATTGGAAACCAAAAAGGTGAGTTCATCAACTGACGAATTTTCATCAAGCGGGTTCAGTTCAGCGGATTGCATGGCTCCGTGACGGGCATCCACGGTAAACTGAACGGGTTCCTGGCCGGTGAAGACTTCAAAGAAGCCCGCCAGGATGATGAGGAGACCCTGGCCTGTGATCATCGCCACCCGGTAGAAGGTGCTCCGGATGCCCACGAAATAAGCCTGTTCGTGTTCGTCGAGGCCCAGCATATAAAAGCCGTCGGCAGCAATGTCGTGGGTGGCCGAACTGAAGGCCAGCAGCCAGAAGAAGGCCAGGGTGTATTGGAAAAATCCAGGCAGCGGTATGGTGAAGGCCACCCCCGCCAGGCCTGCGCCTATAAGCAATTGCATTATGACAATCCACCAGCGTTTGGTTTTGAATAGATCGACCACCGGGCTCCACAGGGGCTTAATCACCCAGGGCAAATAAAGCCAGCTGGTGTAAAGGGCAATATCGGTATTGGAGATACCGAGGCGTTTGTACATGATCACCGAAACGGTCATCACCACCACATAGGGGATGCCTTCAGCAAAGTATAGGGTGGGTATCCAGGCCCAGGGCGAGCTTTTCTTCATCTTATCTTTTGCCATTGGCTGTTTTCTTTTGTTTTTCCTGAATCTGCTAATATAGTTTTTTTAGTTCAGCGCCTGTAAAATAATGGGCCAGGATGGCCTGATAAGAATACCCCCCGGCGCCCATCACGGCGGCGCCGATCTGGCAGAAGCCCACCCCATGGCCCCAGCCGGCCCCTTTCAGGGTAAACGATTGCGGAATGCCGTTCCGGTCCCTGCCCTTTTCGATCACGATGGCTGAACTGTAGAGGTGTGATGGCGACAAGGCCTTACGGATCTCGAGTTCCTTGCCGATGACGAAATTTCCCCGGGTTCCCCTGATCTCCATTTTTATCAGCCTTCCGGAGATGCCACGTTCAACGGGGACCAGATCGAGCACCTCCCCCACATCGACATTTACCCGGTCGCAAAGCAGCTCCTGCAAGCGCTGCTGGCTAAGGCTGGTTTCCCAGCGATAGAAATCCACGGTTTCCTGGTCGTAATCCTTTAGCACCTGCGAAAGGATCTCCTTGTCGCGGGTATTGCAAAAAGCAGGGGGTTGACCCAGGATCCACCGGCGGGCGGCCGGTTCCCGGGTCAGGTTCGTATCATAGCCTTCAGGGGGTTCAGGATTGTCTATCACCTTCTCCAGGTAAGGATGATGAACAGGTTCCCAAACATTTTCAAAACATTCGCTGATGCCGCCGCAGCTTTTTGAATAGCGCGCATCACAAATATCGTCCCCATAGCTGAGCACCAGTCCCCGGGTGACGGCAATGGCTTCTTCAACCGCAAGGCTGGTCACATGGCTAATGCCCTGGTAGCGCTGGCAATGGTCGTCGGCACACACATCAAAATGCTGGTGGTCTTCGCGGTCATACCAGCGGATGCGCTCTTGTGAGGTTTCAACGGAGGTTTGGTAAGATCCGGTATGTTTCAACTTTCTGCTTTTCTCCATCTGGGCCAGGAGCCAGGAACGGGACACCACGGCGTGGGACTTCAACAGTTCGGGCGAGGAAGTAGCGCTCATTTCGGAAGAGATCACGCTGGTAAGATAGTCTTCCAGGTCAATGCTGTTGATGGCGGTCAGGTGACCAGCTTCGCGGATGATCTCCAGGCTTCCGCGAAAGCGCTGATCCTGTTTGCGTTCCCAATGGAAATTGATGCCGATGGTCACGTCAAGGAGGTCGAAGCTGGCAGTATCATAATCGAGGGGGTCGAAGCGCAGGGGCCATTCCGCCGGGATACCTTTTCCTTCCACACTCAGCAATGGCTTATCGTCCAGGAGTTTCACGAAAGCCTCTCCCTCGAAAATTCTTCGTGAGTCCGTAAGGATGAATTTCCCATTCAGACGAAATTTCACTTCGGGGGCAAAGAGAATGCCGACATTGATTACTGGCTCCATTTTGTGATATTGGTTTTAAGTACTTTTTCCATTCTCCAGAACACCCTGTCGATGCGGGCATTCACATGATGAGCATAAAAAGCGATGGGAGCCACCCAGGGAATGATGGCGCGTTGATGGCCCTGTTGGCGCATATCCTCCAGGCATCGTTTGAGCAGGATGCTCCCCACGCCTTTGCCGCGCAGCGCAGTGTGGGTGCCCATAGGCCCAAACCAGCCGGTTCCCTTGTTGTTGCCATTATGGACTGAGAAAGCGCGGAGTATATTTCCTGTAAAGGCGATATGCACCGAGGGCGGGTCATCGCGGAAAGCCATTTCCACTTCATGGATCCAGAGCTGCCAATCGGCAGAAAGCAATTCAAGCAAGGCAGGCTTGTCCTCAGGGTCAGCCCTTCGGATGGTAATACGCTGTTTTTCAAGGTTTTTCTCCTCGGAGGAGGTGTCAAGATCAAGGGGGATCAGGTCTGAGACCATATTCACCGCTTCCCCAAACTGTAGAAATCCCATTTTCCAGGCAAAGCACAGGGCCGGGGTATAACGGGGGTCGATGCCGGGCATGAAATAATTAAGGGGCACGTCGTACAAGCGGATGACCCCGGCGCCTTTGGCGGCGAGTGCCTTTTCAGCCTGCTGATACAGGGCGGTTCCAATCCCTTTCCTGCGCCATCCGCGATGGACGCCCATCAGTTTCACGTATCCCAGGGCTTGTTCCCGGATATCGCGCCTGACGGCAAACAGCAGACCCACCAGCTCGCCTTCATAGAATGCGCTGAAGCAAAGCTCAGGGTCAGCCATTGGATCGCCTTCCAGTTTTTCGTGGAGCAGGCCGGGAGAAATGTTGTCAAATTTCCACCACTGGTTGAGGCTGGCGGCCACTATGTTATAGTCTTTTGGCCAACCGGTTAATATGAACATTTTTTCAGGACCCATCGTAAAAGGATTTTAATAGGGCGCTTTTGAGCTGTTCCCAATGTTCAGCCTCGAGGGTCACCTGGGAAAAAATGTCCTGGCTGCTTTGGAGGTTCAGTTTGTCAAAATCTTCCTGGCGGGGGATGATGAGCACCCCACCCATGTCGACGGCTGCAGGGCTGAGCAGGATCTGTTGGGGGCCTTCGGCAAAGAACTGCCAGGGTCGGTGTGCCTTGCGTGGGAACAGGAAAATCCGCCAGTGGTCATCGTTCCAGCTTGCCAGAACATTCATCATGGGCTCGTCATGGCCTTTGTCGAATTCCGAAAGGACCCGGACGGCATGTGACAGCTTTTCCTCCAGCCATTGGGGGTCAGGGCTTGAAAACACCAAGATGTGCCTGAGGTAGTTTTCAAGGCTCCATATTTTCGAGCCATTCTGTTCGCCCAGCAGAACTTTCAGGGGTTTTTCAAAGTCGTCATCGATGGGCATAAAGCCCTTGATGCCGGCCTGGAAATGAAAATGATCGGGCGCGGAGGCGCCGCAGCGGGGGCCATTGTAGAACACCACAAAATCATCGAGGGCACGGGCCAGGTCGAGCATATCGCTAAACCTGCCCGACAATTGCTGAGGGATGTGATCTTTATATGGGATGGTCAGGTGCCTGGGAAAAATGGGAAAGGGGTTCACCAGCACCAGGTAATCGTGCTTGAAGGGAACGGCCTTTTGTTTCTGAGGCAAAAAAACGGGACACAGGAAACAAGGCCTTTCGCTGACCGACTTGGGATCGACTTTGGCGGAAGTGGAATAGATTCGCTCGGGGTTATACTGCACGCGGATTTCGGCCTGACCAGAAAAGGGCAGGTGCTTTGTGACTACCTTCTGAAGGCTCCGGTAGTTGGCTTTAGCCAGGTCCCAGTTCTGCAACTGGTCGTCGAAAAGGGCCTCCGCCTGTTTCTTCAGGTTCAGTATTCCCGGGTGGTCTGCAAACATTTCCATCCTTCAGCTCTTATTTACGGTTCATGGCCATTCTTGCCCATAGTTCAATGGTACGGATTCTGTCCTTGTAAGTGTTGTGGTCATTCATTTTGACAATGTCGAGCGAGGCATCGGTATTGTCGTCCCAGCGACGGCAGAAATACAAGGGTTCATAAATGCGACCGATCTGGTAGTGGCGCGAGATGGCCAGTCCCAGGGCATAGTCTTCGCCATAGCTCACATTGGGCACCCTGACCTGACGGAGGACGGGTGTGTAGAAGGCGCGCGGGGCGCCCAGTCCGTTGATGCGCAGGGCGTTGTTCCGGCCATTCTCAGGGGTCCATTCCCGGTGGTCAATGATCCCCGGCGGGATTTCCTGGAGGTCGAAATTAACCATTTGGTAAGCCCCCACCACCATCGCGCAAAATTGCTCATAGAAAGCCTCCACGATCCTTTGCACCACCTCCTCGTCCATATAGAGGTCATCGCTGTCAAGCTGAACGGCAAACTTCCCGCATTGGGGATGAAAGACCCCTTCGTTCCAGCAGCCGCCAATGCCCAGGTCATTCCTTTCGGGGATCAGGTGGATCAAGCGGTCATCTTCAGCGGCAAGCTTTTTCAGAAGCTCTGTGGTGCCGTCCGTGGAATGGTTGTCTATCACGATCAGGTTAAAAGGGAAGCTTGTTTTTTGAATAAAGACGGATCGTACTGCATCTTCGATGGTCTTGACCCGGTTCCTTACAGGGATGATCACCGAGGCTTCCACAGGAAAACTTCCTTGCTCAAATTTCACAGGCTTAAAGGAAGGTTTCAGAAATCCACCAATGGCCTTCAGGTGGGTGGTACAGGCCTTCTCCATCTCGATCTGCACGGCCCTGTTGCGTGGATCCACATAGTCGAACATCTTTTCGCCCGAGCGGCGCGTGTCGGTCTCCTCCTCGGTGTATAAAAATTCGGGGATGCGGAAAAGCAGGTGTTTTTGAGAAATCCTCAGCCTCAGATCGTACAGCCCGGCAAACTCAAAATGATCCTTCATCCCAGAGGATGCTTCCTTCAGGGCTTCTGTCTGGAAGAGCAAGAGGGATCCGAAGTTAAAATCGTCGCGCAGGCTGCCTTCCTGATAATCGATCACGGGCAGGGGGGCCAACTTCCCTTGCTTCACCTGGTAATGGTCGGAATATAGAATCCCTGCCCCGGTATCCGTGGCTACCTGGAGCAAACGTTCGAGGGCAAAGGGGCCCAGGCGCAGGGGCAAGGTCTTGGTATAGACGAGTGTGAAGGGAGTCTGGCTCAGGCCCGCAATGGCTCTGACTCCGCGGGTAGAATGCAGGGAGGGCACTTCCACAAGAGTAACCCCTCCGGGCAGGTGGCCTAAAGGCTTATCACCCAACACCATCACTGTCTCAATTAAAGGCTGGGCCATCAGTTCTTCAAGGGTTCGCTTCAGGTCGGCCACTTCACCGGCGGGTACAAAACAACTAATTTTCTTTTCCATAGTCAAAAGGTTCATTTCAAAATTAATACCATTACCAATCCCCGGGGCATTTTCCAGAAGGGAATTGGAAAGCATTCTTTTCTGTGTGTTGTAGCAGAATATCCCTTGGAAGCAAGCCAATAAAGCCCACCGGTTTGTTATAATGATGCCAGGTTTCAACTAAGCCTTTCAGTCCTTGTGCAAGCCGGGATTTTTGATTAAATTGGTATTCTGTTTTCTCAATCAAAAGTATTAACTCTTTTTGTAGGAAGCAAAAACCGGGCTGGGTTTACAAATAATTTAATTAATCGTTCTGTTTTCTTTTTACATTTGCAAAGAAACGACATTCATTGATTTTGATTATCGGGGTTTGGGGTATTTTCAGGGGTTACCGAATTTAAAAAAGGCAGAATGTAAGGGGGACCCGTTTTTCAAAGCCCGGCTTCCGGGATACATGGAGGGAAGGCATGATATTGATCGCCGACAGTGGATCAACCAAAACCAATTGGCACTTATCGGGTAAGGGCCGCCAGAAAAGCATTACCTGCCAGACCGCAGGCATAAACCCTTATTACCAGACCAAAGAAGAGATCCTGAATACCCTTTCGGAAGCTTCGGTGGTTCAGCAGGAGGGCATCCGTCAGATTCATTTTTATGGAGCAGGCTGTGCCAATCCTGAAAAGAATGCGGTTTTAGAGGGAGCCCTTCGTGCCTATTTTCAGGTGGATAAAATTGAGGTAACCAGCGATTTGCTGGCGGCAGCGCGTTCGCTGTGCAGGCGGGCAGAAGGGGTGGTTGCCATCCTTGGCACCGGCTCCAATTCAGGTTATTATGATGGCAGCATGATTCGCCAGCATGTTCCTCCCCTGGGTTTTATCCTGGGCGATGAGGGAAGCGGGGCGGTGATGGGCCGGCAGCTGGTATCCGACCTGCTGAAGAACCAGATGCCCGAATACCTGCAGGCACGGTTCCTTGAGATGTTTGGCCAAACCGCCGTTGACATCATGGAACAGGTATACCGCAAACCCTTTCCAAACCGATATCTTGCCTCTTTCACCCCTTTCCTGTCAAGGTATATTCAGGAAGAACCCGTGTATTCGCTGGTAAAAAACGCTTTCCTGTTTTTCTTCAAAAGAAATATTGATCAGTATCCACGTGCGCGTTATCTGCCCGTGCATTTTACAGGCAGCATTGCATGGCATTTTTCGGCCGTTCTGAAAGAAGCGGCCAGGGAGTGTAGTTATACCCCGGGAGAAATTATCCAGGATCCCATGAAGGGGCTTATTGAATTTCACCGTAACTTTAACAGAAAGCTGTAATATTTCGTCTTCATGGCCGAGATTGAAGGTAGTGGCAAATTCCAGTTAAGCATCACCGAGTCGCCATCCCAGTTTGAGAATCTGGAAAAGATGACGGTGAGTAAGTTGATCACCTCCATCAACAAGGAAGACGCCAAGGTGCACGTGGCGGTCAGGAAGGCCTTGCCCCAGATCGAAGCCTTGATTTGCAAGATCATTGAGCGGATGCAAGGCGGAGGTCGGATCTTTTATCTTGGTGCAGGCACCAGTGGACGTTTAGGGGTTTTGGATGCCTCTGAGCTGCCTCCCACCTTTGGGGCGCCCGAGGGGCTGGTGATCGGATTGATAGCAGGGGGCGATCAGGCTCTGCGTAAGGCTGTGGAGGCAGCTGAAGATGACCTGAACAAAGCCTGGGAAGAGCTGAAGGCAAGAGATATCAACAAGCTTGACACCGTTATTGGAATAGCTGCATCGGGCAGCACCCCCTATGTTGTGGGAGGGCTGCGCCAGGCCCGCGCTAACGGAATCCTGACGGGCTGCATCACCTGTAATCCCAACTCACTGGTTGCCAAGGAAGCCGAATATCCCATTGAAGCCATTGTAGGTCCCGAGATCGTCACAGGCAGCACCCGCCTCAAAGCAGGCACCGCCCAGAAGATGATCCTGAATATGATCACCACCACCATTATGATCAAGCTGGGCAGGGTAAAAGGCAACAAAATGGTGAACATGCAACTAACCAATCAGAAACTTGTACAGCGCGGGACACGGATGCTGATGGAAGAGCTGGGGTTGGAATATGAAGCAGCAAAAACCCTTTTACTGAAACACGGCTCGGTTAAAGATGCCTTGGAAGTAATCAGGCAAAAAAATGAGTAATATTGTTTTGAGGAAATAAAAAATAAACGCCGGATCATGCAAACCAAAAAACAACAAATGCTTTTATCATGAAGAAGACTCTTGTTTTACTGGGCCTTATGCTCCTGATGACCGTCCAGTTGCTGGGCCAGGCGAGGCAGGTGACAGGGACGGTCACCGATGCTTTGGATGGCACCACCCTCATAGGGGTTACGGTTTTGATCAAGGGCACTACCACTGGGGCCACAACCGACATCAACGGCAGGTACCAGATCAACGCTTCGCCAGCGGATGTGCTGATCTTCCGTTTTGTGGGTATGGAATCCGTTGAGGAACAGGTAGGCGAACGCAGCGTCATTAATGTTGCGCTGGTTCCATCGGCCACCACCCTTCAACAGGTAGTGGTCACTGCCCTGGGAATTGAGCGAGAAGTACGGACCCTGACGTATAATGTGCAGAATATGAACTCGGAGGACATCCTTTCGTCGCGACAGGAGAACCTGGTTAATGCGCTTCAGGGAAGGGTTTCGGGGGTACAGATCACCTCTACAGGGGGTGCTCCCGGGGCAGCCTCAGAGATCATCCTGCGCGGAGCCACTTCCGTGGATGGGGAGAACCAGCCCTTATTCGTCATCGACGGGATTCCCATTTCCAATGCCTCGGTCAGAGGGACCACAAACCGAGCGGCAGACATTAACCCCAGCGACATTGAGTCCATGTCGATTCTCAAGGGGGCGGCAGCCGCGGCCCTTTATGGGATTGACGCCGCCAACGGGGCCATTATCATCACAACAAAACGGGGTAAGGAAGGGGCCATCTCGGTTGGATTATCCACCTCCACCACCCTTTCACAGGTGGGTCTTCTGCACCAGGTGCAAAATAACTATTCAACAGGATCAGCGGGGCTATTCAACCCCCGCACTTTCTCACACTGGGGCCCTCCCCTGCTCCGTAGCGACCACGCCTACGATAACCTGGGCAATTTTTTTGAAACAGGGATGGCCAATAAGGTAGATGCCAACGTCAGCGGGGGGACATCCAACATGACTTATTACCTGGCGCTTTCCAGTCTGGGGGATGACGGAATTGTGCCCAACACCTTTTACGGAAGAAACTCGGCCATGCTGACGGGGACCCTAAAAATTTCCCCAAAGATCTCATTGACGACTTCTTCCAGCATCATGAAAACCAATAACCAGACGGGGATTTTCAGCGCCAGCGGGGGCTGGTTGATGAATGTGTACCGCTGGCCACGCTGGGACAATATGGTGGATTACCTGAACACGGACGGCAGCGAACGCAATGTTTGGATCCCCTTGAGCGGCAATCTGGCAGAAGCCCCTGACAACCCGATGTGGAGCGCTTATCACCAGGTGCGCAAAGACAATGTAAGCCGCAACATCAACTCCTTTAACCTTACTTACCAGCCTCTTGAATGGCTAACAGTAAACTATACTGCGGGGCGGGATTACTTCCAGCAGCACTACAAAGCCGTCAGCGAGCCAGGGTCGGCTGGATCGGCAGCCTATGAAGGTGCCATCAGCGAATTTGACAGGGAGAGCGAGAAGATCACCTCGACTCTGGTGGTGACAGCCGATTATGACTTCACGGATAAACTGCGGGTGACAGCCCTTGCGGGACATAACCTGCAGTCGGACTTTGCACGCAACACCTTTGTGGAAGGAGAGCGTTTCCGCAACCCCACCCTGCATTCGATCAACAACTTACGTGAGATACGAAACAGTCAGTCAACAGCAAACAGAAGGATCATCGGGGTGTTTGGAGACCTTACCATTGATTACGGCCGCTTCCTTGTCCTGGGAGTCACAGGAAGGAATGACTGGTCTTCCACCCTTCCTTTTGCCAACCGTTCTTTCTTCTATCCTTCGTACAGTGCCGCCTTTATCTTCAGCGAACTGCTGGATGGGCAAATGGCAAGGGTCTTCTCCTTCGCCAAACTCAGGGCAAGCTTTGCCCAGGTAGGTAAGGATGCCCCGCCTCACCGCCTGACTCAAACCCTCGAGCAGTTTTACGGCATCGGGGGAGGCTGGAAAAACGGTGCTTTTGCAGGAAACCCCATCCTGAGGCCGGAAATCACAAAAGAAATAGAAATCGGGACCGATTTGCGTTTATGGAACGGGCTGTTTACCATTGACTTCACTTATTACCAGCGGGAATCGAATGACCAGATCATTCAGCCCAGGGTAACGCCTGTAACGGGGGCAATTCTTCAAACCGTAAACTCAGGCTCGGTCGAGAACAAGGGTATAGAACTCCTTTTTGGCACCCGTATCTTAAAAACCGAGGATATTCACTGGGAAATTACACTAAACGGTTTTGGAAACCGCTCAAAACTCACCAAATTGTTCGGCGACCTGGTAGAATTTCCCGTAACCTATGGACAAGTTTCATCGCAGGCCATTGCCAGTTCGTGGCTGGGCGAGGCCTTGTTTGGCATTGTGGGAACCGATTACGAGCGGAATGATGAAGGACAGGTGATCGTTAATGAAGACGGCTACCCATTCATTGACTCGGAGAAACGGTATATTGGCAACCGTGAGCCAAAGCTGTATTATGGCTTTTCAAATGATTTCCGTTACGGGAACCTTGAGTTTTCGTTCCTTGTCGACGGGGCTTATGGAGCGCAGTTGCTGAATGCCACGAGCCAGTTTCTGATCTCGAGCGGGAATCATGTCATGATGGAGGAATACCGTAATCAGGAATTTGTTTTTGAGGGGGTAGTGGAAATGCCTGACGGTTCTTATGCTGCCAACACCAAACCCATAGTGATGAATCAGACCTTTTTTAATAACTACTATATCCTTGCAGGTACCAATTTCGTGGAAGAGGTGGCTTGGGTTCGCCTCCGCAATGTGAGTCTGACGTATTATATTCCCAGGCAATGGCTCTCAAGGATAAGAATTCAGGATGCAAGCCTTAACGTGAACTTCCAGAACCTCTTGCTGCTGACCAATTATTCGGGCGGAGACCCTGAAGTGAACAATGCGGGGCCGGGCGGAGGAGCAAGTGGCGCAGGCACAATGGGGGTTGACTACTTCCAAGTGCCTCCGCGAAAAGCAGTAACCTTTGGTTTAAACCTTAAATTCTAACCGCCATGAAGAAATATTTCATTCTCTTTTTAAGTGCATTTATCTTCTGGGGTTGTGAAGACTTCCTGGATGTAAACACCTCGCTCGACAGCGATGAGACTACAACGCCAAATTACATGCTACCCGCCGTTTTGGGCAATATGGCTTACGCCCACTATGCCCATGGGGAAACCACTGCCTATATCACCCAGTATGTCACGACTGAATATGGCACCCACGCTGTAAAAGACCGCTGGGACTACCGCAGCGTGCTTAGGATCAACGCCTGGCGCAGACATTATTTTGATGTGGCGGGCAATGCCAATAAAATGATCCTTTTTGCCCAGGAAGAAGGATCGAAAAACTATGCTGGTGTTGGTAAGATCATGATGGCCTTTTCTTTCCTGACGGCCACCGACCTCTTTGGTGACATGCCAGTGCTGGATGCTTTTTCAGGGGACTACAACCCCAGGTACAATGCTCAGGACACGGTTTACATGGAAGTGAACAAATGGCTGACCGAGGGGCTTGCTGACCTGGATCAAGCCTCGGCTGAAAATAGGGCCATGACCAGCAATGAAGACCATATCTTTGCAGGAAATCTTACCAACTGGAAATCTTTTGCCCATGCCATTCGGGCGCGCATGCTGCTTCACACAGCCAATTTTCAGGGTGGTTACCAGGCTGTGCTCGATGCCATTGACCAGGCCAGGCCAGGCTGGAGCGAGCCCTTGTATGCCTTCCCCGACCAAGCCGCCAACGACTGGGAGATCAACCTCTGGGGCCCCGCCAGGGCAAATCCCCAATGGGACTTTGCCGACATCAGGAACATGCTCACCAATTCGGTCCATACTAACTTCTTTATGAATGCCATGAACCTCTCGGGAGCACACGATCCACGCCTCTATAAACTGACCACCCCGGGAAAAAACGGGAATTATTTCTCCATCCCTGCCAGTGCAGGCATTGGAGCCTTAAGCATGGATGATTTTGCGGTGCTGTACAATGGTTACTGGACCAGCGACAACTCACCCCTGATCCTGATTACTGATGAAGAGCTTTACTTCATTGAAGCCGAGGCTGCCTTTTATGCAAATGACAGGGGCCGCGCCTGGCAGGCATACCTGAACGGGATTCAGCGGAACTTTAACCGACTGGGAGTCCCTGAAGCCTATATTCCTTACAGCAACTCCCCTGCAGTGGCTCAAAATGCTGATGAACTGGAGATATTCGACATCATGATGCAAAAGTACATTGCCCTCTACTTCCAGCCCGAAGTTTGGGTGGACATGCGCCGCTACAAATACTCGACACAGGCTTATCCCGGCCTTCAGTATCCTGAAAACGCACTGGAACTATACGACGGGCAGTGGATACAACGCTTGCCCTACGACCCCCAGACCGAATACATTTACAATCCCAATGAGATTGAACGCCTGGGCGCCAGGGAGGACACCTGGGTGGTGACTCCCTTATGGTGGGTTGTGAATTCAACATTGTCAAATTAAAAAACGCGCTGCAATGAAGACGTTAAGAAATATAAGCCTGGTTTTTACGCTAGGCATCGGATTGATGGCCTGCGAAAAAAACGACCCCATTGCCAACCAAGGGTCGCTAACAGGCAATGTGACTCCCTTCAACCTGTTGGCGCAGATGCCTGATGCCAAGGTGAATGATACCCTTGCACTACGCAGTGTTTGCTGGGCCGTCAATGATGACATCAAGGAGATTTCCTTGTTTTACAGCGGAATAAAATTCAAGAAATATTCCCTGAAATTGGTCATGGTGGCAGATGGTGAGCCTGTGACTCTTAGCGCTGAACATAAGCCCGACACCATAAAAATCGAAAGGACTTTGATCAAAAGCTTTCCCGAGGAAGGCACCTCACTGAACCTCTATTATCAAACCATTGAGAACGCTTATGTGATCGAGCATCCCTTTATTGTGCCTGCTGATTTCACGCTTTCCAACCTCAGCGGAAACGCGGTGGTGGATGAAATGTCAGACAAGACCTTCAGGTTCATGCTGGCCCAACTAAGCCTCCAAATGAATCGCTCAATGGTGCTGATGCTTTTCCCTTCAGCCCCAGCCAATTGTTTTGAGTTTGACGATCAGGGCTTCTATACAGGAAACCTGACCCTAGCGGGGTTTACTTATGTACAGGAAAACATGACCCGTGAAATGCTGATCGAGTACTTGTCGGAAGCCAGTGTAGAGGATACCACAACAGGAACCATTGAATCGGTTGCCACCCTTTCGGTTACCAATGCCGGTGCTACCTCCTTGCGCAATTTCAAGATCCTTGAGTAATCAAAAAAGATGCAAATATGAACCCGAAAAATTTTGCAAAATTTATCCTCGCCCTTGGTTTCATGGCCTTGTTTGTGGTGGCCTGCGACGAAGAAGAGGAGAAAGTATGGGGCGAGGTGACTACTTACTTCACCATACAAGATGCCGACAATCTATCCGCGCCAGCCACCGTAAGGTTTATCAACGGATCGAAGAATGCGGAAAGCTACTACTGGACCTTCCCTGGAGGGCGCATTGTGGTAAACGGGCAGGTTACAGAAGACAGCACGACTACCGCCATTCAGCCCGAGGGGGTTTTTTATGCTATTCCAGATGAATATTCGGCCACCCTCAAAGTTATTGCTGACGGCAAGGAGTCGATTCATACCAAGCAATTTACGGTGGTTAAGCCCCAGCCAAGGATTCTTTATGAACCCACGGGAATCGTTTACGATGACATTGTTACCTTCTGGGTGGAGTATTTTCAGTACGCCGACCTTATGGAACAAGTAACTTACGCATGGGATTTCGGAAACGGGGAAACCTCAACGGAAGCAATGCCCCAAACCAGTTTTAATCCTCCGGGGGAATACACTGTCACCCTGGAGTTGTTTGACGGGGTTGAGACCCTCACCGCAAGTGTAAACATCAATGTACAGGCCGAAATAGCCAAGACCCTATATATCACCAATGCCCTTGACCAGCGGCTTTACAAAAAAATGCTTTATTCGGGTGCTATAGCTCCCGAGGAGGAACTCCCCATTGGCGTTGGACTGCACCCCCTCTCGGTTAGTGTCTTCCAGGATCGGCTGATAATCTCGGTGGCAGGCGACAACATTCGCTTCTCACCCACAGACACTCCACCTGATGGTCAAATCTTCACCACCAATTTACAAGGAGGAAACCGCTACACCATTACTTCACCCAGTCTGCTGGAACAAACCTATATCGACGACCCCTTTGTTTCCACAGTGGACGAAAATGGATTTGTTTACTGGCTTGACCGCTTCCAGGGTGTTCGACGCATTCACTATTCCGAAGTCAACGGCCAATACCCAACCCCCTATGTGTGGGCTGTAGCAGCAGAAATGGCCGAGCTTCTTGGTGTCTCCAGCACTTATGGCTGGACCGACGGAACGGTACGGATCGTAAACAATGAGATATGGTACAGCAAACACGGGACAGGCCAGGGATTGTATCGTTTTACACTCCTGGGTGCCTTTATCGGCAAGATCGACAACCTCTATCCCCTTAAGATCAGGACCTTTGAGGTTGACACACAAAACCAGAAGATCTACTTCGCGGTCAACAACGCCAGCGGAGGTTATAATCCAGGCCTGTATGTCAGCGAAATCGACGGCTCCAACATCCAGTTGATTGATGAGCTGGCCAACTTTTCCATGCAGGGTGGCGAATCTGAAAGAACCTATGTAACCAGCATCGTGGTGGACAGCGAAGGTGGGTATATCTACTATCCCTTCCGCCATCAGGATGATGTAAACACTTCAGGGGAAATTATTGGTGATGGCTCGCTGTCAGGGGTCAAGCGTTACAAGATGGACGGCAGCGAAGAACCCGGGTTTTTCATTACCGGAATGATTCCTTACGGCATTGGTATTGACCACGTAAAAAGGTAAACCGCACGTATTGGGGAAGCGTCATCCCGAATGAAGACGCTTCCCCATTTTATAACCAAAACAACTTATGAAGAAAGTTCTACTGTTATTTTTCATTTCACATTTCTCATTTCTCATTTCATTAGGCCAACCCGGACGAGAAATGCGCGGCACCTGGTTTACTACAGCCTACCGTATTGACTGGCCGCCTCTTGGATCGGTACAATCTCAGCAGAGCAAGATGGTAAGCATGTTCAACCAGTTGGAAGAGGCCAACATCAATGCGGTATTTTTCCAGGTGAGGCCTTTTGCCGATGCTTTTTATAATTCTGCTTTTGAGCCCTGGTCGCACTTGCTGGGGTCATCCACAGCCGATCGCGGGGTGTATCCTGGTTATGACCCCCTTGCCCTGGCCATCAAAGAGGCGCATAAAAGGGGTATGGAATTGCACGTATGGCTGAATCCTTATCGCTTTGAGAGCAATGCAGGTGAGTTTGCAGGTCGGCCAGGAGATTATTCACAAACCCACCCCCACCTGATCATTACCTATAGCGACCGCACTTATTTCGACCCGGGACATCCTGAAACCACAAAGTTGATCAAGAATATCATTGCCGATATCATCAGTAAATATGATATTGACGGGGTCATTTTCGACGACTACTTCTACCCCTCAAACCTGCCCAACAGCTATGATCAGTCAACTTATGACACCTATGGCACCGCGGAATTCATCAGCCAGTACTACAGCGGGCCCCTGTTCCAGACCTATACCCGCGGTGATTTTCGCCGAGCATCGGTCAACAATATGATTCGCGAGGTAAACGATACCATTAAGGAAATGAATCCAAACCTAATGTTTGGGGTAAGTCCTGCTGGAATTTATACCACCAATGCCCTTGTGGCCCAATACTACGAAACCACGCTCCCCCCCGGCATTTCGGGCAACAACAACTGGGCCACAATCAATTGTGACCCCCTGGCCTGGCTTAAAGAAGGAAGCATTGACTATATCTCTCCGCAGTTGTACTGGCAGATTGGCGGGAGCCAGGATTTTGTCACCCTGACTGAATGGTGGGGGTGGCAGGCTCAGCGCTATGGCCGTCACCATTATCCAAGCCTTGCAGCTTACAGGATATATCCCAACAAATTTGAAGAAGCCCCTACAAACACAAAGAGTTGGGTTGAATTTGGCATTGAAGTTTACAACGAAATCCCTTACACCGATAAGAACGACTGGCCTGTTTCCGAAATTGGAAATCAAATCATTGCCAACCGCGAGAGCGAATTTAACGATGGCTTGGGGCTCATTTTTTATAACACCAACAGTTTGCTGCGACCCGACAAGGACCTGGCAGGTTTCCTGGCAGAAGATTTGTTTTCCGAAAAAACGGTATTCCCTATCCTGGCCTGGACAGACAGCCCTGAACCACAAATCCCTGAGCTCATGAGTGTAGCATCATTGGCAGAAGACCCCACGGTGGCCGTTCTCAGTATGGATTCGGAGTCAGACCGCTTTATCGTTTATGGCTGGAATGAACTGCCACCTCCTACCAAGGACAATGGAGCTGACTTTGTCCAGGTAGCTTTCAAGAATAATTTCAGCAGCATCCTTCATCGAAACTATCCCTATTTTGCCGTGGCAGAATATTCAGGGGACCATTCCATTGGACCTTCATCCGATTACCTGGAATACAATCCCTTTGATGCCCCATCCCTGAACCTGTTCAACGGAGCTACCGTATGCCAGGACGATGAGATCTTCTGGCAGGAGATGCCAGGGATAGGAGCATACCAATTGTTGTTATTTACCAATTCCAATGATAACCTGGTGGTGTACCAGAGCCCTGTCTTCGGGGAGCACTACTTCTCCATTGACCGCAACACCTTCGAGGGGCAGCAAACCTATTACTATCGTGTGATGGCCAGGGATGGAACGCAGGGCTCTTATTCGGTACCCGATAATTTTGTTACAGGTTTCCCTTCTACGCCTTCGGTGAACTCGCCCCAGCAGGAGGACGAAAACGTTCCATTGCTAGCTGTGGCCCAGTGGAGTTACCTTCCAGAAGCCACCAGCTATGAGCTGCAGGTGGCTCTTGACCCCACATTCTCAGAGGGATCATTGGTGGTAAATGAAACGGGAATCACCCAAAACATCTTCAACCTCAGCCTCAGCAATGCCAATACCGATCATTATTTAAGAGTTGCTGGGGCCAACGCCTGTGGCTCGGGAAGATGGTCGCCAGTGATAAAATTCACTTCTGCTTCAGGCGTTTTTGTTGAAGACCTGTCCCATAAGGTGCTCGGGGCTTATCCCAACCCTTCGCAAAACCGCACATATCTGCCTTATCCACAGGAGCTGGGGCAGCGCAACATATCTCTGTACAACACAAGCGGCCAGCGTGTCATGATGCTGGAACGGAATGAGATGAACAAACTTGATGAAATAGACATCCGTAGCCTGTTGCCGGGTTTCTACACAGGGGTGGTGACCGCTTCAGGCAACACCCGTTTTACTTTTAAACTGGTCAAAATCAACCCATAAAAAAGCGCGTTATGAGAACAGCCCGATTATACATTGCCATGGCAGCCCTTGTGGTTTTTTGCTGCCAGAACCTGGCAGCCCAGCCTGCAACCATAGGCCCTCCCCGCCTACTTATCCCCGCCGATGGAAATGCCTGGCTCAATCCGGTTTGGTCACCCGATGGACAATTTGTGGCGTTTACCTCAGCGAAGTACATGGGCTTGTGGATTGCCAGGGCCGACGGTTCAAATCTCTTGCAGATTTCTGATGCAGAAGGGGCAGGATTTGGCTTCTCATGGTCGTCTGACTCCAGGACCATTTTAATGCGGCCCTCTGTTTTCAGGGATACGCGCAGGTTTCAGTCTGTTGAACTGGTCAACATTGAGACAGGGGAAAGAAGGGTTTTGGCGGAACCCAGCCGTGGGATAAACAGCCTGCCGCAATGGGCGCACCGCGACCTGCACGTGGCAGTAATACTAAACGAGGAGCTGCAATTGCTTGAAAGCGGCAAAGCTCCCCTGGGAGGCCCTGTGATACAGGCCGAAGAGCCCGTACTCTACCCCCTTAACGGGAAAATTTGCCGTTTTGTGGCAGGGCAAAAAGACCCCCAGATACTGGCTGACCTTGGTGACAAGACCATACTCAACATCAGGTTCTCAGCAGAGGGCAGCAGGATGGCATTCCAGGTCGCAGGTCAGGGTTTGTACGTTGTAAACCTCGATGGCAGTGGCCTGAAACACCTGGGAAGAAGCGAACGCCCCTCATGGGCCCCTGGCGGAAGATACCTGGTGGTTATGAAGACCACTGACGATGGGCACAGGGTCATTGAAGGGGACCTGTATGCCCTTGATACAGAAAGCGGGGCCGAATACAACCTGACCGAACACATCCCCATGGTGACCCTAAGCCCCTCAGTATCACCCGATGGCAAGTACATTGCTTTTGAAAACCCCGAAGATGGCGGCATATATATCCTTGAACTCAGTCTGGGCTTTTAATAATCAAAATTGGAAGTGTCATGAAATCAACAATGAGTTTCCTTCGAGCGATGGTAAAAAGCCTTATGTGGGTGATGCTGGCAGGGCTGGCCGTTTTCAGTGGAAGTCCTGTCAAAGGCCAGGTCACTGGGCTCAGCGACTGGACTCTTTACATTGACCAGGGGCATGCCCAGACCGAAAACATGGGACTGTTTGGTTATTCTGAAGCAGAAAAGGTGCTGCGAGTGGGTCTGGCCCTGCGCCACTACCTGTTGGAGCATACCGATATTGAAGCCGTATTTGTGGCACGCGAAACCGACCAGGACAACATTACCCTCACCGAACGGGTGGATGAAGCCAACACCCTGGGGGTTGACTTCTATTATTCCATCCACAGCGATGCAGGGGCCCCTGAGTCAAACCGTACGCTTATGCTTTACGGGGGATGGCGTAGCAATGGAGTAACCGTTGAAAAGACCCCTCAGGGAGGAAAAGCCTACGGAGACATCCTGAACGTGAACCTCCCGGGGGCCATGCGAATTCCCACCAGCGGAAACTACGCCGACAGGGTGTTTTACCAGGGTGAAGTATATCACCACGACAACCAGTTTCCTTACCTGTATGTCAACAGGGTAAGCACAATGGCCTCACTGCTCAGCGAAGGGGGCTTCCACACCAATCCTACTCAGCAGCAGCGCAATATGAATGCCGAATGGAAAAAACTGGAAGCCCTCGCGGCTTTATGGACCATTCTGGATTTCCATGATGTTAACAAACCGCCTATTGGCGTGGCCACAGGCATTATCAGAGATATCGAAACCCAGAAACCCCTCAACGGCATTACCGTTACAATTGGCGAAGAGGTTTACGTCACCGACTCCTATGAGTCGCTGTTTAATCAGTACAGCAACAATCCTGACGAACTCAGCAATGGCTTCTATTTTATCGAAGACCTGGAGCCCCTGAACACCGTGGAGGTGGTGTTTTCTTCTGAGGATTACAACACCCACCAGGCAAACCTCACTATTGCCTCAAACCTGGAGGGCAACATTGCCCAGAACCTCAGTTTTCTGGATGTTCAGCTAACCTCCTCAGTGCCTCCTGTGGTAACCTCTGTTGAGCCTGCGGGTTCTCTTTCCAACCTGGTACCAGGAACCATTCTTCAAATAAGCTTTAGCCGTAAGATGAATCAGGCCAGTGTGGAGGAAGCGATCAGCATGAATCCCCCTTCTGCCCTTTCCTTCTCCTGGCAAAACGAGTTTATACTGAGGGTGAATACCAGTCAACTCGAATATGTAACCCCCTATGTGCTTACTATCGACGGGACTATTGCGCAGAACCTGCTTACCGGGCAATACCTGGATGGAGATGGTGACGGAACGGAAGGCGGTGATTTCACCCTTGACCTTACTACTTCGGAAGCGGACAGTACCCCGCCCCAATTAATCGCTTTTTCCCCTTCGGAAGATGAACCAGCCCGTGAGCTCAGACCTATCATCAGGCTGTTGTTTGATGAGCCTATTTTGGATTCCAGCATTGCTTCCAATGCCATCACCCTCGT
This sequence comes from Bacteroidales bacterium, assembly GCA_012521995.1. Lineage (GTDB taxonomy): Bacteria > Bacteroidota > Bacteroidia > Bacteroidales > UBA7960 > UBA7960. The sequence continues at coordinate 22,531 of JAAYLH010000054.1, forward strand.
TCCCGAATCAGGGGGAGATCCTGTGCCGGGCGTCATTCACCACAAAGTGATTAATGGGCAAAGCATCCTGCATTTTTTCCCCATCGCAGACCTGGATCCCGGCCTGGTTTACATTGCCCAGGTGGCTGCAGGGCTTTCTGATGACTTCAATAACCTTACCGAGGCCTTCAATATACGGTTTTACCTCCTGGAACAACCCATTAGCCAGCTAACCGTGATCGACTCCTTCGATGCAGGCATTGTCAACTGGTGGCATCCACAGCAAGCAGGGCAAACCACAGGCATCATCACCGAGCTTACTGGCCGCTACCCCGATGTGGAGGTTGTGAACCACACCACAGCAAGCACAGGCAGCATGCGACTGGATTATGCCTGGGACACGACCTTTGAAGGAACCCCTTTTATTCGCCTGTATCTCCCCGCCACAGCCTCGCAGAACAACAATCGTTTCAACATAGATGATGTATTGCAAATCTACCTCTTTGGCGATGGATCTGGTAACGAGTTTCGTTTTATGATCCGCGACGGGCTGAATCAACTGGAAGGAAGCTCCTGGATAACCGTTAACTGGGTGGGCTGGAAACTGTTGTCATGGGACCTGACCAACGATCCGGTGTTAGGATGGGTAAGTGGAAACGGGATACTGGAAGGTCAAAATTTCTATTTTGACAGCTTCCATTTGCGCTATGCTGCGGATGCCGACACACAGGGTTCCCTGTACATTGACGATCTGCGCTTCGTAAAACAGGACCCGGTAGCTTTCCCCACAACGCTGTTTGAAAGTTTTGAGGGTTATGAAGACTTTTCTACTGACCTTTTCCCGTGGATTACAATTGATGTCCAGGAGGTTCCAACCCACATTCCCGATGGGTTTACTTTCCCGGGTGCTGGCACTGCCTACGCCTTTAAAGTGCTAAACCCGGCGATGACAGAAGACCCCATCCTCGACAACCATCCCGCCTTTGATGGCGAAAAATACCTGATCGCCATGCAGTCGCAAATCATTGGCGATAACAAATGGCTGATCTCTCCCCAGATGCTGGCTACACAAAACAGTTTGCTCAAGTTTAATGCCAAGTCCATTTCCGATCAATGGGGTCTGGAACGTTTCAGGGTGCTGGTCATGGTGGACGATAACCCTGTCTTCAACTTCAACCCCGGGGCATTTGAAACCGTTTCCCCTGGCGATTTCCTGGAAGCCCCAACCGGCTGGACTCCCTTCTCCTTCTTCCTGGGGGACTACGCAGGCCAGGTCATCCGTTTTGCCATACAGTATGTCTCCAACGATAGCCATATGTTTATGCTTGACCAGGTGGAGGTAATTCAGGAGCCGGCAGTGATAGCCGGCATCAACCCTGTGGATGACATTTCGGTTTCTTTTGGCACCAGCCAGGCTGTAGCCCTGGGTGAATTGCAGCCCAGCACAACCATAATGGACTCCTTTGGTAATAACCACCTGGTTGGACTAAGCTGGAATATTGAAGGCTATGATGCCTTTTCCCCTTCCACTTACTTGGCGACAGCCACCTTTGCCCTTCCAACAGGGGTAGACCAATCTGATCCCGAAACACCCCTTCAGGTCACCGCTAACGTAACGGTAAGAAAACCTTTTCTGCAGAGCATTCTGCCCGTGGATCCCCTGGAGGTGTCCTTCGGAAGCCCCGAAGAAGAGGTCCTTTCCATACTGCCTGAAACAACAATACTCGTCAGCAGTTATCCCGGCCTGAACTTTACCGTTAGCCTTGATTGGTCCATTGCCGGTTATGATGCATTCGCGGCAGGAGATTATGCCGCCACAGGCCTTTTCGACCTCCCCGCTGAACTCGATCAGGCCAATCCGCCCCTGGAACTGAAAGTAACAACCCTGATTACGGTGCATCAAGACGACACCTCAGTTCCCGAACTCAGCCTTAAGGATTTGCAAGTGTATCCTAATCCTGCCCGCGATGAACTGAATGTTGAATCCCTGTGGATAATACGCTCACTGCAGCTCATAGGGCTCGATGGCAGAATCATCATGAGCAGGGAGCCTTCTCAGAATCATTTCAAACTAAGCCTTTCAGGCTTGGAACAGGGATTATACCTGTTAAGGATACATACTGAACAGGGCTTAAAACATACAATGATTCAGGTCATTCCGTAAATTAAACGCAGACGTACGGGCATCTTGCCCATACACCATTTTTTCCATAACTTTACAAATAACCGATATTGATTAATAACCAAAAACCAAGCGCATGAAAACCAAATTTACCATTCTTACCTGGGTGCTGCTGGCCCTGTTGATGACAGGCTTTTCAAAGGCTTATGCAGAAACACCCAAAGAGGACAACCCAAACTTCCGCTACATTGATGACTTCGAGATGGGGGTTTCCCTATGGTGGCCAACGGATGGGAGCGGCAGTACCATTGGGATTATCCTGGAAGAAGGCGGGGTGCCCATGACTTACAGGGAACACGAAACCGAAATCGTAAACCCCGCCACCAACAGCACAGGCTCAATGAAACTGGCCTATAAGTGGGATACCTCTATTGCCTATGAACCCGGGTTGATCCACCACCTGATCAGGCAACATATGCCTGCCGGAGATGCCAACGTTCCTGAACGGACTTTCCTGCCCGACCAAGCCATTGAGGCCTTTGTGTATGGGGATGGCTCAGGGAATAAATTTCGCTTTATGACCCGCGAAAACGGCAATAACGAGCTGGAAGGATCTCAGTGGTTTGTAATTGACTGGGTGGGCTGGAAGCGCATCACCTGGCGCCTCTCCGAGGATCCCGTCATCGGATGGGTAAACGGAAATGGAGAATGGAGCGGAAACACCATTTACTTCGACAGCTTCCAGCTCACCTGGAGTGGTCAAATGGCAGGTGAATCCGGCGCCCTTTATTTCGACGACCTGCGCATTGTCGACCCCTTTAATGTGGACTTTGTAGTTGAGGATAGCAGCGAAAACCCCGTGACCGATGCCATCATCTCCCTCAACGGCAATGAATATGATTCAGGATTGTACAACTTCGAGCTCTTCCCCGGCGAATATCAGTATTTTGTAAAAAAAGAAGGCTACCTCACCTCCAGTGGCGCCTTCACCGTGGATGATACCGATCTTTCCATTGAAGTTTCTTTCAATACGGGCGCTGATCAGGAATACCTGGTCACCTTTACCGTTTTCGACACCATGGGTGAACTCATCACCGATGCCGTGGTAAGTATTGATGGGGAGGATATGCCTGTCGGCGAATACACCTTTGACGCCACCCCCGGCTTCTATGATTACGTAGTCTCACGCTCAGGGTTCTACCCCTACGAAGGCTTGTTAACCGTGGTCGACGCCAACGTTTTTGTAAACGTTGAGCTGGTGCAAGACCCCGCCATCTTCAACAACATCCTGCTTTCCTGGGATGTGGCCGCCACCGCTGAAAACGCCCAGAACCGTGCGGAGCATTACAGTGTCTGGATTGCACCTATGCCTATTGAGGAAGAAGAATATGTCTTCGAACCTGAGAATTTTACAATGGTATTTGAAGAGACCCTGAATACGGAAACCCCGGCCTGGGAATACCAGAACCGTACGGTTGAAATTTCAGGGTACCAGAACACCAAAATCCGCGTGGCTTTCCGTCACCATAATGTTACAGGCATGGAGCGTCTGGTGATCGATAATGTTGAGATTACTGCCTTGCGCACGGGTGACGATCCCGCCTTGGTGCTTTCAGAAGACTTTTCTGAAGGAGTGGTCGACCCCATTGACCCGTCCTGGCTGCCCGAGGATTGGTTGGCCATTGACCTGGACGAAGATGGCAGAAACTGGTACTTCGCCGTCCTGGAAACAGATGGGTACCTGGCAAGCCGCTCAAGGCTGGCAAACAACGACCCCCTGTCTCCCGACAACTGGTTGGTTTCCACCGAAATATCGCTGCCGGTAGTCATGTATTACGACATCAGTTTTGAGGTAAAGGATCAGGACGGCAATGACGTGACAGGTGCAACCATCACAATCAACGACGAAACCCTGGAAGCAGGCGTTTATACCTATTCAGCCCCCAATGGCACCTATGCCTACAGCGTGGCCAAAGAAGGTTACCAGGGCGTAACGGGTGAAGTCACTGTAGCTGGCGCCGACCAAACCGTCCAGGCTACCATCATCCAGGAACGCTTTGATGTGACCTTCAATCTCAATGCCCGTTATGCACCTGACTTTGAACCCGGTGCCGGAACCTATTACATTACAGGTTCATTCCCTGACATCAACTGGGCCGAGCCAGGCACCCTGGAAGAAGCCCAGCTGCTCAATCCCACCGACAATGTGTACATCTTTACCCTCACTATGGAATTGCCCGCAGGAACCTATGAATACAAGTATTTCAATGGACCTTCCTATAATGACGGTGAATGGGCAGGCGGCGATAACCGCACGCTGGAAGTCACAGGACCTATGGTGGTCGATGACTGGTTCGGTTATCTGACCGACCCCACAACGGTGCCCCAGTATGAGGAGGTCACCCTTAATCTGTATCCAAACCCCGCCAGGGTCATGCTGAACATCGTGTCCAATGAAATGATCCGTGAGCTTCGTATCATCAACATGCTTGGACAGGTCGTTTTTTCCTCACCGGTCAATGGCCAGCGTCTGGAACTGAACGTGGCTGAATTCCGCAATGGTTTCTACTTCGTTCATATCCTTACCTATAGCGGACTTCAGACCCGCAAGGTGCAGATCATGAAATAATGACCTGAACCCAATATAAAAAAAGCCCTCTCTGGAGGGCTTTTTTTATAGGCAGAATATTTGGATTAATCCAGTGAAGGAAGTCTGGCTTCAATGGTTTCCCGCTCGGCCTCCAGCCACGAGGGAAGCTTCAGGCTCTGACCCAGGGTCTCGGGGGTTTCATCCACCAGAAAACCGGGGCCTTCCGTGGCTATTTCAAACAAGATCCCACCTGGCTCACGGAAATAAATCGACTGGAAATACTGGCGGTCTTGCATGGGGCTAACCTGTATGCCCGCCTTGATGATCCGATCACGAAGGGTTTTTTGGGTCTCGGTGTCAGCGGTTGAAAAGGCCACATGATGCACCGTGCCTATGCCGCCCTTATGCAGAGGCAGGGAAGGACGCGACACCAGGTCGACAAAATGACCCGGCAAGGCTTCACCTGAATATAGGCGGATCCGCCCGTTCTCTTCCTTGAGGCGGTGGTGCTCCATGACATTTGTCATAAAAAATGCAGTCTTATCGGCAATACTGCAGGTAAGCTCTATGTGGCTGAAGCCTTTGATGGCATCTTCAGCCCGGATCCCGGGAGTCTCAAGGCCCTGGCGGAGATCGTTGGGGCTGGCCACAAGCTCCAGCTCCATGCCATCCAAATCGCTTAGTGAGTAATAATGCTCGTCGAAGCGATGGAAGGGCCCCCGAAAATCAACCTGGTACTCCTTGAGGCGCTTTTTCCAGAAATCCAGCGAGTCAAGGCCCACCGAAAAACCTGTGACGTTGGTCGAACCGACCCCAGACTGTCCACGGGGCATCCCCTGGAAAGGGAAAAAGGTTATGACTGACCCCGGTGAGCCCGTTGCATCGCCAAAATAGAAATGCCAGATGTCAGGACTGTCGTAGTTTACTGTTTTCTTCACAAACTGCAAGCCCAGGATTTCCGTATAGAACCTTATGTTCTTGCGGATGTTTCCCGTCATCGCCGTAACATGATGTAATCCTTTGATCATAACTGAATATTTAGTGAAGGTTATTTAAAAACAATTGTGCGCGCGAAAGCTCCTCTTCAATCAGGGTATGTCCTGCCTGGTGCCAGAAAAGCTCCACCTCGGCCCCTGCCTGTATCAGCAGGTCAGCAAGTGCGGAGGTGTTATCGGAAGAAACGATGGGGTCGTTTTCCCCTGCAGTAAGCAGCACCTGTGTATGCTGAATCTTTGGGAGGTCGCGGGGAATAAAGGGAACCATGGCATGCAATAAAATGGCATGCCTGAGCACCTGCTCGCCCGAGAGCAACAGGCTGGCAGCAATATTTGCTCCGTTGGAATAGCCCAGGGCAATGACTTTTCGGGGATTAAAGCCGTATTTCACCGAAGCCTGCCTGATAAAGGCCGCCAGCTCGAGTGTGCGACGCTCCAGGTCCTCCTGGTCGAAGACCCCTTCTGACAGCCGCCTGAAGAAACGGGGCATGCCATTTTCGGTTACCTGCCCGCGCGGACTCAGGTAATGAAAACCCGTCCCAAAACGGTCTGCAAGGCCCAGCAGGTCATTTTCATCACCCCCCGTCCCATGGAGCAGCAAAAGGGTATAGGCTTCTTGGGCTGAATCACTTGCGGGAATAAACCGATGGATGTGCTCGGAGCTGTTCATCTTACAATGATTTGGAATTTATCATCATAAACCATTAAATGGCCTTAAAGTTCAACGTTTGCGCCGCATAAAGGGTAAACGTTTCCAGGCATCCCCATAGCCATACAGGAACGCTTTCACCGCCGAAAGCAGGATGATGGGCAGGAATGCGGGATGGAAACCCTGGGGCAGCAGGGGCCAAAACAACAATAAAAAAAGGTTCAGCAAAAACACAACCTTAAAGTAATAGCGGGGAATGCCAATGGGATAGATCATATTGCCCTTGTAAATGAAATACAGGTGAGTTGGCAATGCCCACAACAGGTTCAGGTTGGCGTTGGTGGCGGTATGGTCAGAAAGGAACCAGAGAAACAAGATTACCAGCCCAACCCCCCCCAGCAAGGAGAAGAAGACCTTGTCGAACACCCTTGCAATACGTACCTTCAGCAATGACAAAATCCCCAGCAGAAAAAGAAGCCAAGCCGCCACCTGGGGGCTGAACAGGGTTTTCTTTTCAGGAACAAAGGTCTGTTCCAGCACCAAGGCATACTGGCCTACCAGGGCCCTGCCATTGGCATGCCTGGCCTGTGAAAAGGCCAAAAACATCTCATCGGGCAGAAACATATAATGCCAGGGGGTGGCCTCCTTATCGGAAGGCAGCCCCAGCACCAGGTCAACGCCAAAAAGCGCCCAGGGCTTGCTCTGCAGGTAAGGCTTCAGCATGTCGCGAAAAGAGCGGCTGTATTCAGGCACAGGATCCTCGCCCCAGTCGGGCCCAAGTTTGTCTTCCACAATGTCGCGGATACGCGTGGCGCAATTATCATAGAAAAAGTCATACAAATAATATTCGTTTCCCGGTTGACGATTAACCTGCAGAAAATCGTAAATGGCAAAGGTTTCCTCAGGCGTAAGATTCAGGACCTGCTCGGAAATGCCCCTTCCTTCATAGCGGTACTCAAGCAGGAAATATTCATAGGGGCCCACCGAAAGTTTATAAAACAATTTTCCCTGTATGAACTTAAGATAAAAGTTGGGCGTATCGAAATCAAAGGTTCCGTAGTTATACACTTCATCGAGGCCCGTTTCAGGGTCGCGCACCCGCAGGGCACTGTGACCAAAGACTGAATACAACTCATCGCCCGAAGTGGCTGTCAGCAAGGATATGCGGGCAGCGGGCGACAAGCCCTCATTGGCGGCGGGCAGCAATGGCGGCCAGAAAAACAAGCCGGCAAACAACAGGAGCGATAATTTCTTCATAGAAAAGAATTTATGCAAAATTACAGGTTTAACATTCACCCTGCCCCAATACCCTTGCAAAAAAATTCCAAAATCGCTCCACCCCTTCCTGAGAAAACAAGAATAAGGCATTGCTGAGGCAGTTTACCGGCACCTTCAGGGTTCAAAAAAAGGAGATTAAATTTTTTAAAAAAGCCGGGGCTGAATAACAACAATTATGTTTATCTTTGCACCCTGAATTTTAGCCCGTTGTATTATCCGATATATTTCCGAAAGAATTTATCAACAATAAATTGTTAATAAATTTGCCGGAACCAAAAATTTAAATTAGTTTTGCACCCCCTTTTGAAGGGGATGTTTGTGTTTAAAAAAATCAGGTACAGCAAATTAAGCCACACAAATGAACACTTTAAGCTACAAAACCATATCTGCCAACAAGGAGACCGCCAAAAAGGAATGGATTCTTGTTGATGCAGAAAACCAGATACTTGGCCGATTGGCCTCCAAGGTTGCAAAAATCATTAGGGGGAAAAACAAGGTCAACTTCACCCCGCATGCCGATTGTGGTGATCATGTAATCATCATCAACGCTGAAAAAATTCAACTCAGCGGAGCAAAATGGGATCAGAAGGAATATGTAAGGCATACCGGCTATCCCGGCGGTCAGCGTTTTACCAGCGCCAAGCAAATGCTGGCAAAGAAACCTGAAGCCATCATCGAAAAAGCGGTAAGGGGCATGCTTCCAAAAAATCGTTTGGGACGGGCCATTATCGGGAACCTTTATGTTTATGCCGGCAGCGAACATCCGCACCAGGCGCAGCAACCCCAGCTAATCAACCTTAACACAATCAAGTAACAATGGAAGTAATCAACACCTCTGGAAGAAGGAAAACCGCTGTTGCCCGCATATACTTGAAGCCCGGCAACGGCCAGATCACCGTCAACAAAAAGGACTACAAAGTATATTTTCCCACTGGTATCCTGCAGTACGTTGTAAACCAGCCCTTCACAATCACCAGCAATGAAGGAAAATACGATGTACAGGTAAACCTTGATGGAGGAGGAATCAAAGGACAAGCTGAAGCCCTCCGGCTGGCTATCTCAAAAGCCCTGGTGGAGATTAACCCTGAATACCGCCCCCCTCTGAAGGAAAAAGGCCTCCTTCGCCGCGACCCGCGTATGGTTGAGCGTAAAAAGCCCGGCCAGAAAAAAGCCAGGAAGAGATTCCAGTTCAGTAAACGTTAATCATTTTTTTCCGACAATTTACCTTACATCATGGCAAGAACCAATTATAATGAACTTTTAGATGCCGGTGTACATTTCGGACACCTGAAAAGGAAGTGGAACCCCAACATGGCTCCCTATATCTTCATGGAACGCAATGGCATCCACATCATCGACCTCAATAAAACCATTGCAAAAATCGATGAGGCTGCTGCCGCTATGAAGCAGATCGCCAAGTCGGGCAAGAAAATCCTCTTTGTAGCCACCAAGAAACAGGCCAAAGATGTGGTAGCCAACCTGGTAAAGCAAGTCAACATGCCTTACGTTACCGAACGCTGGCCCGGTGGAATGCTCACCAACTTCGCTACCATCCGCAAGGCGGTTAAGAAAATGGCCACCATCGACAGGATGGAAACCGACGGCACCTTCGAAAATATGTCGAAAAGGGAACGTCTTCAGGTTACCCGTGAAAGAGCCAAGCTCGAGAAACAACTGGGCAGCATTTCCGACCTGAACCGCCTGCCCGCAGCCGTTTTCGTGGTGGATATCTGCAAGGAACACATTGCCGTTGCCGAATCACGCAAACTCAACATCCCCACTTTTGCTATTGTCGACACCAACGCCAACCCCAACGAGATCGACTTCCCGATCCCTGCCAACGACGACGCCTCCAAATCCATCCATATCATCTTGAAGCTTATGATCGAAGCCATTCAGGAAGGCATGGAAGAGCGCAAGCTTGAAAAAGACAAAGCCGTTGAAGAAGAGGAAGACACCGATATGGATCTCGAACTGGATAGCCAAGACAAAGATGCCGAGTCCTCAGAAGAAGACGAGGAAGAAGTAGCGCTGCGCAAAGCCAAAGCCGCCAAGAAAGCCAAGCACGGAGAAGAAGATGAGGAAGTTAAGTCTCCCAAGGCTCCTAAAGGCGCTCCCCAGAAGAAACCCCAGGGAAAAAGACCAAGACTGTAATCATTCATTTTAAAGAATAGACCATTATGGCAAATATAACAGCAGCAGAAGTTAACAAACTGCGCCAACAAACCGGAGCAGGCATGATGGACTGCAAAAAAGCCCTCGTAGAATCGGATGGTGATATGGAAAAAGCCATTGAGATCCTTCGCAAGAAGGGGCAAAAAGTGGCCAGCAGCCGTGCTGACCGCGAAGCCAACGAAGGGGTAGTCCTTGCAAAAGTAAATACCGGCGCCACCAAGGCCGCCATCATTATGCTCAACTGCGAAACCGACTTCGTTGCCAAGAACCAGGAAATTATTGATTTCACAAGAAATATGCTTGACCTGGGCCTTGAGAAGAACTGCGCCAACCTCGCCGAACTCAAGGCTGCCGACATGAACGGCCGCAGCGTGGAAGCCAACCTGACCGACCTCATTGGCAAAACCGGTGAGAAGCTGATACTTGCTCATTTCGACATGATCAGCGGAGCCAAGACCTTTGCCTACATCCATCCCGGCAACCGCGTGGCTTCTATCGCCGCCCTGAACAAAGCCGAGGTGAACGACATCGACCAGGCCGGTAAGGACGTGGTAATGCAAATCGCCGCCATGGCCCCCGTTGCAATCTCCAAGGACGACGTTGCTCCCGCCATCATCGAGAAAGAAATCGAGATTGGTAAAGATCAGGCACGCCAGGAAGGCAAACCTGAAGAACTGGTTGAAAAAATCGCTTTGGGAAAACTCAACAAGTTCTATAAGGAAAGCACCCTGCTGAACCAGGAGTTCATCAAGGAAAGCAAAAAGACCGTTGCCCAGATGCTTGCCGATTACGACAAGGACCTGACCGTGGTTGCTTTCAAGCGCTTTGCCCTGGGTCAGTAATCCCCTTCATACAAGCTTTACAAAAGGCCGCCCGAAGACAACCAGCTTCAGGCGGCCTTTTCCTTTTCCAACAATTCAAAACACCCTTCCCCTTTCCCCTTTCCCCAGCAGCCTCTGCCAGGGAACGTTAAGGCTAAGCTATTGCCCGTGGTTTTTATGCCAAACAGCACACCGGAAGGTTTTTCCTTCGTTTCAGAAACGTACAGACTTTTTAGTTTAACCGTAGTTTAACCGTACTTTAACCAATTGCAATTGGTTAAAGTACGGTTAAACTACGGTTTATCTCTGGATTTGGATCAGATAAAAAGCAGAGAGAAATCCTCCTTGAATGAAAAGACAGGCAAAAAGAGAAGGAAGGGTATCATAATTGCAGGGGGAGGCCGGGTGGGGAGCGAATCGATTTTTTGCGGGATTGATTTCTTTTTATTCCAATTGTATCAAGCGACATTCAAAAAAATCAATTAAACTTGCAAAAATGGAAAACCAAGTCAAAGCCATGCCACAATACAAAAGGATATTGCTCAAGCTCAGCGGCGAGTCGCTGGCGGGGCCGGGAGGACAGGGTATTGATCCTGCCATGTTAAACACCTATGCAGAGGAGATCCGCAGCCTTACAAGGCATGGCATAGAGGTTGGGGTGGTGCTGGGGGGAGGCAACATCTTCCGGGGCTTGCAGGGTATGGGCAAAGGCGTTGACCGTGTTCAGGGCGATTATATGGGCATGCTGGCCACGGTAATCAACAGCATGGCTTTGCAGTCGGCACTGGAGGCCCTTGAGGTGCAGGCCACGGTGCTTTCGGGCATGCCCATAGAGCCGGTAGCCAAAAAGATGAACCGCCGCGATGCCACAGCCCTGCTGGAGGCAGGGCAGGTGGTAATCATGGCCGGAGGAACGGGAAACCCCTTCTTTACCACTGATTCGGCGGCGGCCTTGCGGGGCGTGGAGATCAGGGCGGACGTCCTGCTCAAGGGAACACGGGTAGACGGGGTCTATACGGCCGACCCCGAGAAGGACCCCGGCGCCAGAAAATACGACACCCTGAGCTTTGACCAGGCATACCGCGAAAACCTGCGTATCATGGATCTTACGGCCTTTACCCTTTGCCGGGAAAACGACCTGCCCATCATTGTGTTTAACATCAACAAAAAAGGCATCCTTTACGAAATGCTGGTGGAAGGAAAAGTTGCCGGGACGCTGGTTTCAAATTAATTCTTAATTTTGCACGACACCAAAAGCAAGTTCCCCAAAAAAACAAAGGTGCTATGAACGAAGAACTGGAATTTTTACAAGAGGCAGCCCAGGAGGGTATGGAAAAGGCCATAGGGCACCTGGAGCGTGAGCTGTCGAAGCTGCGTGCCGGCAAAGCCAACCCACAGATGCTTGACAGTGTCAAGGTGGATTATTACGGCACCCCGACTAAGCTCTCGCAGGTATCGAACATCAACACGCCCGACCCGCGCCAGATCGTGATCCAGCCCTGGGAAAAGAACATGCTGGGCCCCATAGAGAAAGCCATTATGGCTGCCAACCTGGGGTTTAACCCCCAAAACGACGGGACCCTCATACGGGTGGTTGTTCCGCCCCTGACCGAGGAACGCCGCCGCGACCTGGTGAAGAAGTCGAAGGTAGAAGCCGAGAACAGCAAGGTAGGAATTCGCAGCGCCCGCCGCGAAGCCATCGATGCTGCCAAGAAACTGGAAAAAGATGGAGTGCCTGAAGACTTGGTGAAGAAATTTGAATCCGACATCCAGGAACTGACCAACCAATACATTGCGAAGGCTGATAAGATGGTGGAGGCCAAGGAAGCCGACATCATGACCATCTAAGGAGTTACTGGCCGCAATTGCTGCAGATCCCCACTTCTGCACGCCGCTTCATCACTTGCTTCCTGAATGCATTCATAGAAGGCGAAGACCACGGGTCTCCGCTTTTTATTTTGCCCATAGGATATTCGGGAAGCTTGTCAAAACAGCAGGGCACCAGCACCCCATCAGCAGTATAGACAGCGTGGCTCCAGAGGCGGAAGCAGGGGCTTTTCCCATTCCCTTTCCTGCTCACCTTTGGTTTATTAAGGTTTTTATAACGGTTGTAGCGCTGGTTTTCGGGCAGGAATTTATGGGCCCCCGACTCGTCATAGACCTGCATGGTCTTGAGCTCCACCACGTCGGCCCCTTGGCGGCGGGCAAAGGCAAGCAGTTGGGGAATCTGCCCTTCATTCTTCTTATTCACAAGGAACTGAACGACAATAAGGGGGTTGCGTGCGCCCAGCTCCTTACGTGTTTTAGACAGGGTAGCTATCCCATCGACCACTTTTTGCCAATGACCGCCCACCCGGTAAAAGGCATAGGTGTCCTGGTCGAGGCCATCGAGTGAAATGATCAGGCGGTCGAGGCCTTTCATTATGACTTCCTTGCAGCGGTTTTCGGTAAGGAAATGGCCGTTGGTGGAAACGCTTGTGTAATAGCGCAAACGGGAGGCCATACCGATCATTTGAGGCAGTTCAGGGTTCAGGAAGGGTTCGCCCTGGAAATACAGGTTTGTGTAAAAGCTGTGTTTGCGGTGGTGGCCGAGGATCTGCTGAAACAGCAGCGGGTCCATGTGCTTGCGCTCTCTGGTGGTTTTTCCCTGACCTACCATACATTCGGGGCAGCGGAGGTTGCACACCGAAGCCGACTCTGCAGATACAGCAAAGGGCCTGCCCCACACCCATACTTTTCCTGTGAGCCTGCTCATCCAAAGGCCGCTGAAAATCTGGACGTAATTAAGGGCACGGAGCGGGTTTAACCTTACGGTTAAACGCAGGAGGTCGGCCAGGAACAGGGGATATCGCAACACCACAGGCCTCAAAGCTTCATTTCCTCCATGATTCTTTTCACCAGCACCGATTTTTCAAGAAAGACCTTGATGAAGATGCGCAGAACACTGTAGGCGGGGATGGCGATGATCATCCCGAACACCCCGCCCAGGATTCCCGCAAGGATAAATACGATAAAGATCTCAAGGGGGTGGCTGCGCACGCTCTTACTGTAAATCATGGGCTGGAGTACGGTGACATCAATGGTATTGACAATAATGAATGAGGCGACGATCTTGATGATAAGGGGCAACATCTGGGTATAGAAATCGAGGTCGAGATTGACGCTGATGCCCAGGAAGACCCCGATAAAGGTGGAGATGAAGGGACCTACGTAGGGAATTGTATTGAGGATGCCCGCGAAGAAACCGATTACCAGGGCATTTTCAAGGCCGAGGATCCACATGCAGAAGCTGATAAGCATGAATACCAGGGCAAGATCGGTAACCAGTCCTGATATATATCGCCTGACCAGGACTTTGCTTTCGGAAAGGATGCTTCGTGCTTCATCCCTGTAGGGTTTAGGGGTAAACAAAAGGACTCCCTTTGAAAACAGGTGTTCTTCCTTCATGAAGAAAAAAGTTATAAAGGAGATGGCAAGGAAGCCAATGAAGATCTCGACAATAAGTCCGAGCACCGAGTTGAACACGGCCGAAAACCGCTCGAAGGTAACAATGGAAGAAAGCTCGTCGATCACTCTTTCGGAGATGGTTTCAGAAGGTGCAAGGATGCCCCAGTCGTGGAAATACCTTTCGAGATAAAGCAGGGGTTCCTGCAGGCTGTTGGTGACTCCCTGGACGCTGATTTCTGACAGCATGGCGGCCTGGCGTGTAAGCAGGGGCAGCATGAAAGAAAACAAGCCGGCTAGCAAGCCGATCATCAGGAGCAGGGTGATAAAGGCGCTCACCCCCGGGGGGATCCTGAAACGACCTATGCGCAGGCCTGTCAGTAAGTCCATGACGGGTTTTCCAAGCAGGGCCAGGACTGCCGAAACCAACAGGTAGATGAGCACGCGCAGGAAGTACCACGACAAGAACACCATCACTGCGGCAAAGAGCAGCAACCAGAAAAAGCTCCTGAAGGTTGATCTGACCATAGGCCTTATTTTGAATCAGAAGAGATCTTTTTAATGAGCACCTTGTCTTGATGGGGTTCGGGGCGGAATGCCAGTTCACCAAGAATTTTCAGGCTGGCAGCCCTGTCTTTCCTGAGCTGGTCCTTGAGATCGCCCAGGGATGGGAACCGCATCTCATCGCGAATTCGCTTAAGGAAATGGATGCTGATTTTCTGGCCATAGAGGTCGCCATCAAAATCAAAGATGTGGGCTTCGATGGTGACGTGATGCAAGTCAAGGGTTGGGCGGATGCCAATGTTGACCATACCCTCAAGCCATTGTCCGGCGGCTTTTACAAGGGCGACATACACCCCCTGTGCAGGGATGAGCTGCTCATCAGGCTGGGTACCCAGGTTTGCCGTAGGATAGCCCAGGGTGCGCCCGATGCGGTTGCCTTCAACCACGATTCCTTCAAGGGAGAAGGCATGCCCAAGCATTTGCCCTGCCTGAAGCACAGCGCCCTGTTCGACCCTTTTTCTAAGCGTGCTATTGTTGTTATTCCCGGCAATATTTTCCATACATTTGTGATCTGCCTGAGGCAGAGGCAGGGATAAAGGTAAAAAGAAATATTATCGGCAGCAGGGCAAATCTTTTTAAAAATGCTTATTTTCGCTTGTACTAGCAAGCCTTGAACCCATATCATTTTCAAACAGAATCATTTTTCGCGGCAAAGGATGAGAGCAAATAAAGGAAGAATTTCGCAGGTCATCGGGCCCGTGGTGGATGTCACTTTTGACAACACCCAGGAGCTCCCCAACATTCACGAAGCCCTGGAGGTAGAAACCAAAGACAATTCGCGCCTGGTGCTGGAGGTGCAGCAGCATCTTGGGGAAGACACGGTACGAACCATTGCCATGGATTCGACGGATGGTCTATCGCGTGACATGGAGGTTAGCTGTACGGGAGGACCCATCACCATGCCGGCGGGGCAGGATATCCGGGGTCGACTTTTTAACGTGATCGGCGAGCCCATTGACGGGATGGGGCCTGTGAAGGTAGGAGCCCGATATCCTATCCACCGCGATGCGCCTCGCTTTGAAGACCTCAAGACCGATACCGAGATTCTGTATACAGGCATCAAGGTAATCGACCTGCTGGCCCCCTACCCCAAGGGCGGCAAGATCGGGCTCTTTGGCGGGGCGGGTGTTGGCAAGACCGTGATCATTATGGAGTTGATCAACAACATCGCCAAGGGCTACCAGGGCACCAGCGTCTTTGCAGGGGTAGGCGAGCGTACCCGTGAGGGGAATGACCTGTTGCGCGAGATGATCGAATCAGGAGTTATCCGTTATGGGAAGGAATTCAAGGAATCGATGGAGCAAGGGCACTGGGACCTGAGCAAGGTGGACCGTGAAGAGCTGGCACAATCGCAGGCCACCCTGATCTTCGGACAGATGAACGAGCCCCCCGGGGCCCGCGCAAGGGTAGCCCTTTCGGGGCTTGCCGTGGCCGAATATTTCAGAGATGGCGCCGACCAGGCTTCAGGATCTGACATCCTGTTCTTCATTGATAATATTTTCCGTTTCACCCAGGCGGGTTCAGAGGTCTCGGCGCTGTTGGGCCGCATGCCCTCAGCGGTAGGATACCAACCCACCCTGGCCACCGAGATGGGGATCATGCAGGAGCGGATCACCTCTACCCATCGTGGTTCCATTACTTCGGTGCAGGCCGTTTATGTTCCGGCCGATGACCTGACCGACCCGGCCCCAGCCACCACATTCTCACACCTGGATGCCACCACGGTGCTCAGCCGCAAGATCTTCGAACTGGGGATTTACCCTGCAGTAGACCCATTGGATTCGACCTCGCGCATCCTGACGCCCGAGGTCGTGGGTGAAGAGCATTATCAGACCGCCAAGCAGATCAAAATGATCCTGCAGCGCTTTAAGGAATTGCAGGACATTATCGCCATCCTGGGTATGGACGAGCTATCTGAAGAAGACCGCCTGGTAGTGAACCGTGCGCGCAAGGTTCAGCGGTTCCTGAGCCAGCCCTTCCATGTAGCCGAACAGTTTACGGGACGGCCCGGGGTGCTTGTGTCCCTGGAAGATACCATCCGCGGCTTCAAAATGATCCTCAACGGAGAAACCGACCATTGCCACGAGTCTGACTTTATGATGGCAGGCAATATTGAGGAGGTATTGGAAAGAACCAAGACAAGCCGGCAAAAGAAATAAACCATGACCCATTCCATGACACTGGAAGTGATTTCCCCCGAGAAAGTGCTCTACAAGGGATCGGTGGTGCTGGTGCAGTTGCCCGGGGCCATGGGGAGTTTTGAGATCATGTACAACCACGCACCCCTGATGGCCATCCTCGAAAAGGGGAGCTTGAAAGTCATTGACGAAGAGCGCAATAAGCTTAATATCGATATTGAGGGCGGGGTGGTAGAGGTTCGCAACAACCTCATCAAAGTAATCACCCCCTGACATTTTTCTCCTTTTAAGCTGTTGACCCTCAATTTTTTGTGGGTAAAAAGCCTTTCCCCCTAAAAAGGAGTACAAGCCTTCCGGCTGAATTTCGTTATCTTTACAAAAATGTTTTTTGATGATGCATAAAAGATGGGTAGTCAGTGAGCCCTCCGGCCAGGAGTTGGTGGAAAAGCTGTCATCCTCGCTCAATATAGATCCTGTTCTGGCGCATTTGCTGATACAAAGGGGCATCACCAGCTTTCCCGAAGCGCGTGATTTCTTCAGGCCATCGCTTGACAATCTGCACGATCCGTTTCTGATCAAGGATATGGATGTTGCCATACGGCGCATAGAACAAGCCATAGAGGGCAACGAACGCATCCTTGTATACGGAGATTATGATGTGGATGGCACCACTGCTGTCGCCCTTGTGTATTCTTTCCTGCAGGACTTTTACGACAACCTGGAGTTTTATATTCCCGACCGATACAAGGAAGGTTACGGGATATCGTATGAAAGCATCGACCACGCCAAGCGCCGCGGGGTAGGGCTGATCATTGCCCTTGACTGTGGCATCAAGGCCGTTGAGCAGGTACAGTATGCCCTCGACAGAGGCATTGAATTCATCGTTGTGGATCATCACAGGCCAGGAGATATACTCCCCCCTGCAACTGCACTGATCGACCCCAAGCAGAACGACTGCAATTATCCCTTTAAGGAACTTTCGGGATGCGGGCTGGGGTTTAAACTGGCTCAGGCTTTTTATCAGAAGCACCGCAAACCCTTTGAAGTGCTGGAAAAATTCCTTGACCTGGTGGTGGTAAGCATTGCCGCGGACATCGTACCCATAACCGGAGAGAACCGAGTGCTGGCTCATTTTGGTTTGAAGCGCCTGAACATGGCCCCCCGTGCAGGGCTGGAGTCCATACTGTTTTACAACAATGTTTTCAAGAAAAGCCAGCCCGATCACAAGACCGCCTTTACGCGCGAGATCAACATTAACGACCTGATGTTTATGATCGGCCCCCGCATCAATGCGGCAGGACGTATTGAGAACGGCAAAACCGCGGTGGATCTGTTGCTGTGCGACCATATGGGTGACACCCATCAGCTTAGCCAAACCATCAACGAGAACAATGCCGAACGCCGCAATCTCGACACCAGCATCACCGAGCAGGCCATACGCATGATCAAAAAAAACCCCAGGCTGAAAAATGCACGTGCAACCGTCCTGTTCGACCCTGAGTGGAGCAAGGGTGTCATTGGCATTGTAGCTTCGCGACTGATTGAGAATTATTACCGCCCCACCATAATCCTTACCGCCTCGAATGGTATGATCACGGGGTCGGCCCGTTCGATAAAAGACTTTGATATTTACGATGCCATTGATGCCTGCAGCCATTTTCTGGAACACTTTGGCGGCCACAAATATGCTGCGGGACTTAGCCTGAAACCCGAAAACCTGGAGTCGTTCACAGAGGCCTTTAACCAGGTGGTTGAAGACACAATCACCGAGGCCATGCTGGTCCCCGAGATCGGGATTGATGCCCAGATTGACCTGCCCTCAATTGAAGGCAAGTTTTTCCGCATTCTGAAGCAATTTGCCCCTTTCGGGCCGGGCAACACCAACCCAGTCTTCCTTACCACCAATTGCATTGTCAAAGCTACACCAAGGATAGTAGGTAACAAGCATCTGAAATTCAGCCTGGTTCAGCCCGAGATGGGCGTGGCCGAACTGCCCGCCATAGCCTTCCAGCAAGGACATCAACTGGAAAACATGCTGTCAGGGAAGCCCTTCGACCTGGTATACCAGCTCGAGGAGAATGAATGGAACGGCAAAACCTACCTTCAGCTCAATGTGAAGGATATCCGTTTCCCTGAATAATAAGAGGCGCTCTCCAACGAATGTACAGCATTTATTTTTTGTAATTTTGCAGCATGGAAACAGTATTAAGTGGAATCCGTTCAACAGGCAATCTTCATCTGGGCAATTATTTTGGCGCCATGCGCAATTTTCTGAAGATGCAGCATGAGCACCATTGCTTTTTTTTTATTGCCGACTATCACTCGCTTACGACCCACCCCACCCCTGAAGACCTTCACCGCAACGTGAAGCAGGTGCTGGTGGAATACCTGGCCGCCGGGATTGACCCGGAGGTGGCCACCCTGTACATTCAGAGCGATGTGCCGCAGGTGGCAGAGCTTTACCTGCTTTTAAACATGAACGCCTATATGGGTGAGCTGGAACGCTGCACCTCTTTCAAGGAGAAGATCCGCAAGCATCCCGATAACATCAACGCAGGCCTGCTGACCTACCCTGTGCTGATGGCTGCCGACATCATCATTCACCGCGCCACGAAGGTGCCCGTCGGAAAAGATCAGGAGCAGCATCTGGAGATGGCGCGAACCTTTGCCAACCGCTTCAACCGATTGTACAAGGTCGATTATTTCCCCGAGCCCTATGCCTATCACTTTGAAGGCGAGCTTGTGAAGATGCCCGGCCTTGACGGCAGCACCAAGATGGGCAAGTCGGAAGGGGCAGGCAATGCCATTTTCCTGGCTGATGAGCCCTCCGTTATCCGCAAGAAGGTGATGCGGGCAGTTACCGACAGCGGCCCTGGCGAACCGGGGGCACCCATGTCGCAGGGGGTAGAAAACCTCTTCAACCTGATGAAGGTACTTAGCGGAGGTGACACGCACACTTACTTCCTTGACCAATACAAAAACGGGAGCATCCGCTATGGCGACATGAAGAAGCAACTGGCGGAAGACATAATAGCCTTCACTACACCTCTGCGCGAGCGCATCCTTGAGCTCTCGGCTGATGAGGCTTACCTGAGCAAGGTAGCAAAGATGGGCGCAGAAAAAGCCCGTGAAAGCGCAGGGAAGACAGTGAAAGAGGTTCGCAACATTATTGGATTTAAACCCTTCTGATTATGCGCCCCATCAAAAGTTTGAGCCCCATGACAGCCTGGCTGCTTCGCCTGGGTCTGTTGCTGATGGTAGGATTGCTGGTATGGCCTGCCATTGAGTATTTCAGCTTCACCAGCCTCAACTCGGCCCTGAACCTGGCTTATGCCTTGTTTGCGGTCTTGTTGTTTTTCGGTGGTTTTACCAATAAGCACAGCCTGACCATGATCTCTGGCCTTGCTTTGTTCTTGCTCTCGGTATGGCATATCTACTGGCAGTACCGTGGCATTAGCCTTAACTTTGGCGCCTACGCCATCACAGGGATCCTGGGGCTTCATTTCTTCGTTAACGGAAACAAATAGAACCCTTTCGGCGCATGCCCCAATACATAGAGACCAAACAAGTTAAAGAAAAAGTAGTCCTGGTGGGAGCCATCCTGGGGCGGCAAACCGAGGCACTGGTTTCAGAGTATCTTGATGAGCTTGAATTCCTGGTGGATACTGCGGGGGGAGAGACCATGCGTCGCTTTACCCAAAAACTGGACCGCCCCGACCCTGCAACTTTCATCGGCAAGGGAAAGTTTGAGGAGATCACGGCTTACGTAAAGGAGCACGAGATCGACCTGGTTGTATTTGACGATGAGCTGAGCCCTTCGCAGCACCGCAATTTGGAGCGTACACTGAAATGCCGTGTCATTGACCGCAGTAACCTGATCCTCGACATCTTTGCACAGCGCGCGCGCACGGCCCATGCCCGCACCCAGGTGGAGCTGGCACAATACCAATATCTGCTTCCACGCCTGGCGGGGATGTGGACCCACCTCGAACGCCAGAAAGGGGGGATTGGCCTGAAGGGACCCGGTGAAAAAGAAATCGAAACCGACCGCCGCATCGTCCGCGACAAGATTGCCCTGCTGAAAGAAAAGCTTCGGCAGATCGACAAGCAGAAAGCCACGCAACGTTCCAACCGCGGAAGCCTTGTAAGAGTAGCCCTGGTGGGCTATACCAATGTGGGCAAATCGACCATCATGAACCTGCTCAGCAAATCGGAGGTGTTTGCCGAGGACAAGCTCTTTGCTACCCTCGACACCACCGTGCGCAAGGTAGTGATCGGCAACCTGCCCTTCCTCTTGAGCGATACCGTTGGGTTCATCCGTAAGTTGCCACATCACCTTATTGAGTCTTTTAAATCAACCCTTGATGAGGTGCGCGAATCGGATATCCTGGTGCACGTGGTCGACCTGTCTCATCCGGGATTTGAGGATCAGATCAACGTGGTAAAGGAGACTCTGGGCGAGATCACAGGGGGCGAGGAGAAAACCACCATCATGATATTCAATAAGATCGACAAATATACCTTTGTTGAGAAGGAAGAAGACGACCTGCTGCCTCCCACCCGTGAGAACACCAGCCTTGCAGAAATGCAGCAGAGCTGGATGGGCAAAGTCAATGCGCCCTGCCTGTTTATCTCGGCCAAAAAAAAGCAAAACCTGGAGCCTTTCAGACGGATGCTTTATGACCACGTACACGAAATACACAAAGAGCGATACCCCTATGACAACTTCCTGTATTAAAGCTTGATGCTTTTTTACTTAATACTGCCCGGGAAAGGGCTGCCTGATCCTGGCCCGGTTTTGAATTTCTCCAAAAAAAATGGCTGTTTTTGCATTCTTTTCGTTTAATTTGTCTCTTGATAAGCATTGACGATGAAGGAGCAAACCCCTCCCCGCATATTGCATGTTTCCACTTCGCGGAGCTGGCGGAGCAGTGAGCACCAGATTTCTTACCTTCTGGATTCCTTAAAAGGCAAGGAATGGCCATCTATGGTCATAAGCCGCAGCGGTTCGGCGCTCAGGCGCTATTGCAAGCGACACCACCTAGAATCGCAATCCTACAAGCGAAGGGGCTTATGGAATATATTGCTGGCAAGAGCTATTTTCCAACTTTGCCGCAAGCGCCCTTTTGACCTGATCCATGCCCATGACAGCAGGGCCCACGCGGCAGTGATCCTCGCCCGCCTGATGGGGGTTCGTCTGTCTGTGGTGGTGAGCCGCCTGAGTATTGCCACTGAAACAGCAGGATGGCTGAGCAGGCGTCTGTATAACCACCCTGCCAACACGGCCATCGTTTGTGTTTCGGAGGCCGTAAAAGACAGCATTGCCCCATTCATCCGCAAAAAGGACTTGCTGCGGGTAATCCCAAGCGGAATAGACCCTGAAGCATTCCAGGCAGAAGTCCCTTATGGCAGGTTGAGGCGTGAGTACTTCATCCCCGACGACCATGCCCTGGTGGGCAATGTGGCTGCTCTGGTTCCTCACAAGGACTATTTTACCTTCCTGAAGGCTGCAAGGATCTTGTTGAAACAAAACCCAAAACTGTTTTTCCTGGCCATAGGCGAAGGCCCCCAGCGTTCTGAGCTGGAGAAAGCCATTGAAAAGATGGAATTGAAGGATCACATAAGGATCACGGGTTCGCGCAACGATATCGCGGAAGTGATGCCCCAGCTCGATGTGCTGATGTCCTCCTCGATAACGGAAGGAGCAGCCACCACCGTACTGAATGGCTTTGCAGCAGGAATTCCCGTGGCAGCCACTGCTGCAGGAAGCGTTCCCGAGATGGTCGAACATGAAAGGAGTGGAATGCTTTCGCCCGTTGGCGATGCACAGCAATTGGCAGATAATGTGATGCAAATCCTGGGTGATGCAAATCTTCGGAGCACGCTGATAGCAGGCGGAAAAAAGAAGTTAGAACTTTATCACCGTGGAATCACCGCCCGGAAGATGATGGACCTTTACCTTGAACTGACAGAAAAAGCCCCAAAAGAAGATGAAAAGGTTTAATCGTTTCCTGAACAACATACTGAGCATTCCCCTTGCGCTGCTGGTGCTGCTGCTTGCCCTGCTGCCATTCAGGTTGCTATATCTGTTCTCTCATTTGCTTTATTTCCTCCTGTGGCATGTTACGGGCTACCGAAAAAAGGTGGTGCTGGACAATTTAAAAAAGGCCTTTCCTGATAAGGAGGAAGAAGAAAGGCTTCAGATAGCACGTGGCTTTTACCGTCATCTTTCAGAACTGATCATGGAGTCGGTAGGACTGATGACGGCCCCGGCCTCAAGTATGCGCCGGCGTATCAAGCTGGATGAAGAGAGCAGCGAGCTTATGCGCCGCTATTATAAGGAAGGGCGCAGCGCCATACTGACCCTGGGGCATTACGGCAATTGGGAATGGATGGGAGCCGGCATAAACCTGGAAAACCCCGGGCAGTTGATTGCAGGCTACCGTCATTTACGTAACAAGGTATTCGACCAGATCATATACAGGACCCGCATGCGGTTTTACAGGCAACTGATTGGCTCAAAACAACTGGCGCGCAAAATGGTGGGCATGGCTGCTGCAAAAGAACCTGCTGTCTTCGCCCTGCTTGCCGACCAGTGGCCCCGTCCTGACACCGCTTTTTGGGTAAACTTCCTGGACAGGGAAACCCCGTTTTTCACGGGCCCCGAAAAACTGGCCCGCAAGCTGGGGCATGCCGTGCTGTTTTGTTCGATCCGCAAACAAAAGCGGGGCAGTTACCGGATCAACATCCAGGTCCTCACTGAAGACCCCAAGTCGCTGCCTCAGCAGGAGATTACCCAAGGCTATGCCACCCTGCTTGAGCAGGAGATCCGGCGCGCACCGCAGTACTGGCTATGGTCACACAGAAGGTGGAAGAAAGAAAAACAAGAGGTTTGAGGTTGGGGGTTTGGGGTTTGTCCATGCTTCATGCAACATTCAGATTTTATTCCCGTGTAACTTCAAAGCCGTCCCCAATGGCAATCTGACGGGTTCTGCCATTTTCATCCTTTTTGCTTTCGATGCTGAGGGGATTACCCAAGAGGTTGTTGATACCCGAAAGGGATACGGAGGCGAGTTCACGCAGGACGCCCCGGCGTTCGGTGCTCAGGAGTTCTTCCATCTGCCTGACATTTTCAGGCATATTACGCTGCAGGCCATTGTAGGCCAGTTGAACGATTTCACCGGCCGATCCAGGCCTGGGCGGGAGCGTGGGGTTTTCTTTTTCGCGCAGGTGCCAGTAGGCAAACTCTGAGCGTTGCTCCATGCTGTGTCCTTCGGCCAGGGAGGCTTCCACAGGGGTAGCGCCGCGGGCCATCAGGCGATTGGTCTCAATGGGTGGGGGGACGTCAGCAATACCACCCTGGGCGAGGCTGATGTTGGCCGAACTTAAGAATTCACGGCGTCTGGTGGTCGGCCGTACGACTTCCGCCTCTTCAGCAGGAGCCGGAGTCACTTCCGGGGCATCTGCAATCACAGGCTCGGGATGATCTTCAGGCACAGGGGTCAGGGGTGTTTCTCTGGGGGTGGGAGGCAGGTCAACCAATTGGGGTTCATTAAACCGTGGCACCTGTACAAAGAAGAGGGTGGCAAAAAACAGCACTACGGCAGCCACTGCCCCATAGCGCATCAGCTGGGTGTATAGGGGAATGATGCGCCCGCGTTTCAGCTCCTGCTTTTGTGAATATACAACAGAATAATCCGCATGCAGGCGGGTCTTGCGCATCAGCTCCAGTTCCCGTTGACGGGCAGGGGTGCTATAGGCAAAGTCTTCCACGGCAAGCCGTTCTTCCTGACTTAAATCATCTTCCACATAGGCTGCATAGTAACGCTCGTAATTGGCAGGGGTCACCTCTCCCCTTTTCAGGGAGGCCTTGTCTTCGAAAAGCGCGTCTTCTATATCCTGCAGACGCAGCAGTTCAAAGTCATGGAGCTCGGCTTTCAGGTCAGGTTCCTGGTCAAGAAAAGCCATAAGTTCCTCTACCTGTGCCGTTGACAGGTTTCCCTCGTGGTAGTCGAGGAAGAAGATCTCGTAATTGGTTCTGTTGATACGCATGGCTTTATTAAATGACGGCATCCAAACTCCCTATATAGTTCTTCAGGGCGGTACGCGCCCGGTAGATATACACTTTCACCTGAGACTCGTTCAGGCCAGTGATCTCACCTATCTCCTGGTAGGAGTACCCTTCATAATCGCGCAGCAGCACCACTGAACGTTGAATGTCGGGCAGGCGGGCCACCGCTTCATCCAGAATCTCCTTGAGGCCCGAATAGTCGTCGCGGTAGGCGTGTTCCCGGTGCACCCGTTCATCCATTTCCACGCTGAAACGCGCGCGGCGGATGGCATCGATCATGGTGTGGTATGCAGTGGTGAAGAGGTAGGAACGGGCTTTATTCCCGTCGATTTCATCCACCTTCAGCCACATCTTCTCAAAGCTGTCCTGCACAATATCGCGGGCCTTGTCTTCATCGCGCATATTCTTCAGAACAAAGCGGTACACACCATCCGCATGCCTGTCAACACATTCATTATACTCGGCCGTAGTCATACGATCATTCCCGGGGTTTATTGCCTTTTGAAGCTATGACGATGGCCCACACCAAAAAGTTACAGCCACCTGCTTCTTTTTTCTTTATTTCAAATTTACGGAATACCGTATCATTTTCAAGGGATTACTCAAAAAAAACCCTTGGTTAAATCCCTGATATTAATAGTTTTTTTAAACATTCCTGAATCAAATAATTTATCTTTGCAGCCTGAATCTATATTAGCCTGAGGTTCCGTAAGGGCAAAAGGCTAAGGACCTATCGAAATAACCAAACATACAGGATGAAAAACCGAATATACTTATTGTTTTTTCTGTTTCTGGCGGCCTGTGCCCCGCACCGCGAGATGGTGTACCTGCAGGACAAGACCAATGCCGGCGATCAAATGGAAGTAAACCCCGTGGATTACCGCATCAAGCCGGGCGACATTTTACATATTCGGGTGATGACCCTCGACAAGGAGTCGCGTGAGATGTACAATGCCGATGACGCCCGCCTCACCACAGGGGGAACAGGCTCAAATGCCAACTTCTATATTTATGGATACAGTGTTGACTCCCAGGGTTTTGTCCACTTACCTGTAGTTGGCGCTGTTCCCGTTTCCGAGAAATCACTTGAAGAGGCCCAGCTAGCCATACAGGAAAAAGTGGACCTTGACCTTGTTGGTGCCACCGTGAACGTGAAAATGGTCAACTTCTCGGTAACGGTATTGGGTGAGGTTAAAAGCCCCGGCACCTATTACGTATACGACAATAAATTCACCATTCTCGATGCACTGGGGGTGGCCGGTGACCTCACTGAATACGGCAACCGCAATGTGAACCTGGTCAGGAAAACAGAAAATGGGCTGGACTTCCATACCGTTGACATCACCTCGCGGGCAATGGTAAGCTCTGAGTTTTATTACCTGCAGCCTGGCGACCTGGTGTATGTTGAACCACAGAAAGTGAAGAGACTGGGTTTTTCACAGTTCCCCTTTGCCCTGATATTTTCGACAATCTCTACCACCCTGCTGTTAATCAACTTCTTTAATAATTAATTAAAGCGCTCCCACCGCAATGAATCAAGACCCCTATCAGGAGGAAAACCTAGACCTTAAGAACATCATTTTCAGATACCTGCCCTACTGGTACTTCTTTGCCCTCAGCCTTATCCTGGCCCTGGGGCTGGCTTTTTTTTACAACCGCCTGGCAGAGCCTGTGTACCGGGTCAACTCCACTGTGCTCATCAGCGACCGCAGCAAAGGCCTGGGACAGGGCGCCCTGCTGAGCGAGATGGACATCTTCGCCACCCGCACAGGTTTCCACGACCAGATCATCATTCTTCAATCCAACAAATTGATTGATAGCGTACTGAAAAGGATGGACATCGGGGTGTATTACTTTTCAACACACAGCATCCTGGGGACATACCGGAAAAATGAGTTGTACCAGGATACACCTTTCCGGGTCATTACCGACAAGGAAACAAGTCAGCCTTACGAAAAACAGTTTATCGTTAAGATCATTGATAACACAAGCTTTGAGATCGAAGCGGGCGATGATGACATTGCCCTTCCAAAAACCGTTTACCAGTTTGGGGAAATCGTCTCTGGCCGGCAGACCGTTGAAAACGCCCCTGCAAAGGATTTCCGGTTTCTTGTTGAGCTGACTGAAAAATTCAGCACAGAAAACCACCAGGGTTCCACTTTTCTTTTTGTGATCCGCAACCCCCAGGCTCTGGTGGGCGAATATACCGGCCGTCTCAACGTAGAGCCTTACAACAAGGATGCCTGGATCCTGAATGTCTCCTTCCAGGCTACCCATCTGCAGCGTGCCATCGATTTCATCAATACCCTGACCAACTACTTTGTAGAGCTGGGCCTCACCGAGAAAAACCAGATCGCCCAAAACACCATTGAGTTCATCGATGAGCAGATCGCTATCACCACCGACTCGCTCTACCTTGCCGAGAGCAGCCTGCAGCGTTTCCGCCAGGAGAGCCAGCTGATGGATGCAAGCTATATGGCCAACCAATTGATGGGTGAACTCCAGGCCCTCGACGGCCAGAAGGCCATAGAGCAGGTAAAGCGGCAATATTACGACTACCTACAGGAATACCTTTCCAACGATAAGGACTTTTCCCAAGTGTTCGGCCCTTCTGCCCTGGGCATTGAAGACCGCCTGCTTAATGAGCTCATCACTGAGCTCAGCAAGCTCTATTCTGAGCGGGCCACCCTGATGCTCAGCACCACCGAGCGCAGCCCAATGATTCAGGCCCTCGACTTGAAGATAGAACAGGCCCGCCGCACCCTTGAAGAAAACATCCGGAGTATCAAAAGCGCTTCCGACATCCTGCTTGCCGACCTCAACCGCCGCATAGGGCAGACGGAGCGCAGGGTCAGCCAACTGCCCAAAACAGAACGGGAGCTCATCGGCATCCAGCGCCGCTTCAACCTGAACGACGCCACCTACAACTACCTCCTTGAGAAACGTGCCGAGGCAGGCATCGCCATGGCCTCAAACATCGCCGACAATCAGGTGGTGGACCCTGCCCGTTTTACAGGAAGGGTTGCCCCAAAAACCAGCAGAAACTATGCCATTGCCCTAATGCTGGGTTTTGTGCTTCCATTGGGCTTCCTCATCCTGCGCGACTTCTTCAACACCAAGATCCAGGACAAGAAGGAAATCACCGATGCCCTGCCCTTCCCCGTGCTGGGCATCGTGCCCCACGATGAGAGCGCCTCCAAGTCGGAGGAGATCGACCTGGTGGTATACGACAACCCGCGCTCGCACCTGGTGGAAGCTTTCCGTACCATGCGCGCCAACCTGCAGTTCATCATCCCCGGCGACCACAGCAAGGTGATCGTGGTCACCTCCACCCGCTCGGTGGAAGGCAAGAGCTTCACCGCCCTCAACTTGGCTTCGGTATTTGCCCTTTCGGGGAAAAAGACTGTGCTGGTGGGCGCCGATATGCGTAAGCCCAAGCTCTTCCGCGAGTTTGAGCTCAAACGCGAACCCGGCCTCTCCAACTACCTCATCGGACGCGAGCCCCTCGACAAGATACTGCAGCCCACCACCCAGGACGAGAACCTCTTTGTGGTCACAGCGGGGCCCGTTCCTCCTAACCCCACTGAGCTGCTCGAAACCAAAGCCATGGAGACCCTGCTGGCAGAGCTGAAAACACGCTTCGACTACATCATCATCGACACCCCGCCCGTTGGACTGGTCCCCGATGCCATGGCCCTGATGAAACAGGCCGACACCACCCTCTATGTTATCCGACAGCACTTTACCGACCGCTCCGCCCTCGACTTCATCCGCGAATTCTCTGAAAAGACCGGCATCAAAAACATCTGCATCGAAATCAACGACATGGAAGCCACCAAACTCGGCGCCCGCTACGGCTATGGCTACGGCTACGGCTATGGCTACGGCTATGCCGAAGAAGAAGCCCAGGTCGACCAGGGCCTGCTGGGAAGATGGAAGGACAGGATGAAGAACGGGAAGGGTTAATGGTTTGGGGTTTGGAGTTTGGAGTTTGGGGTTCGGAGTTAAGGGCTTGGAATTTGCATTGGTTGAGAAAATATCGTAAATTTCTGTCCCGTTGAAAAAACCGAAATTGCTCCAATGAAAATCGAACGGTTTGAGGATCTGGAGATTTGGCAGCAGGCGAGGGTTATTGCAAGGCAGGTTTTTGAAATAAGCCAGAACTTGCCATTTTCTAAAGATAATAAGTTCAAAGATCAGATCAGGGATTCTTCTGGTTCAATTATGGACAATATTGCAGAAGGTTTTGGCAGAGGTGGCAACAAAGAATTCGTTCAATTTCTATCCATTGCCAAGGGATCGAACGATGAAACACGATCCCAGGTTTACCGAGCATTTGATTACCAATACATTGACGAGGCGACAAAAAACGAGCTTGTGGAAAAATCCGTTCAGCTTTCAAAAAAAATCAGCAGTTTCATCCAATACCTTAAAAAATCAACCTACCGGGGCCCTAAATTCCCAATTCAATAAACACTTAACTCCTAACCCCAAACCATGCCCCACAAATGGTATGCCATCTACACGCGTTCCCGTTATGAAAAACGGGTGGAAAAATTCCTCAGGGAGAAGGAGGTGGAAGTGTACCTGCCGTTGATGCGGGTATTCCGGCGATGGAGCGACAGGATGAAACGTGTGGAGGTGCCCCTGTTCAACTCCTACCTTTTTGTCAGGACACACCCCTCCGACCAGCGACATTATTACAATATCTTGCAGACCCCCGGCGTTGTGCGTTTCATCACCTTCGAGGGGCAGCCCGTGCCCGTGCCCGACCACCAGATAGACGCCCTTCAGCGCCTCTCGGCCGAAGGCTACGACCTAGAGCCCGCTGATAAACCCCTCACCCCCGGCACACCCGTAGAGATCAAACAAGGCCCGCTGAAAGGCATCCGCGGAGAAGTCCTTTCCGCAGGTACCAATAAATTTCTTATCATCCAGATCGACTCACTGGACAAATCCATCCAGGTGAAGATCCCTCCAGCCTTAGTAGAGCCCACAAAAGAGGTTTAAGGTTTAAGGTTCAAAGTTCAAGGACTTGTCCGCTAGCCAGCGGATTCAAGGTTTAAG
>JAAYLH010000007.1 GCA_012521995.1 Bacteroidales bacterium
ATAATCTGTTCAGGAGCCTGATCCGGGATTCCTTTTTTGGAGAAACCTCCAGCCTGATGGCAGTACACTGGTTCAAAAATAAAAACACGCTTGCAACCTCTTGTAAGCGGCCAGAGGCCGGAATCTTCAGGAGGGGGCAAATATCTGCAATTTTAATCGACTTCCAAAATTTTTATCCCAATCGTAACGATATTTAACCATTGCGATAATATGAATCTTAGATAAGAATTGGCTGCTATGGTTTAAATTTGCAGGAAAAATAAATTGTTTCACCTCATTCACATATCTTAAACGTATCCCCCATGCAGAAAAAAGACCTGATCTTCATTGCCTTAGTTGTTTTGTTCCTCCTTCCGTTCATTGTGTTTGAGCCATTGCTCGAGGCCTACAAATCTTTTAATCAGCAACATGGGATGATCATGAGTTTTGTGAAATTTGCCATTCTGGCCACCCTGGGCGAGGTGATCGGGCTTAGGATCAAGACGGGCAACTACCACCAGCCGGGCTTTGGCATCCTGCCCCGTGCCCTCGTATGGGGGCTGCTTGGCTTAACCATCCAGATGGCCTTTGTGATCTTCTCGACTGGTACCCCGCAATTATTGGCTTACCTGGGGATTGAAGAAGCCCCGGACATCCTGAATAATCCGGGGTTCAGCGGCCTGAAGCTGCTCACGGCCTTAATGACAAGCGCCGCCATGAACCTGATCTACGCCCCTGTAATGATGACCATCCACAAGATCACCGATACCCATATTGAGCAAACCGGGGGTAGGCTCAGCGGCTTGCTGAAACCTATGAAGACAGGGGAGATTATGGCCGGCATTAACTGGCGGGTGCAGTGGGGCTTTGTCTTCCGCAAGACCATTCCATTATTCTGGATCCCTGCCCATACAATCACCTTCATGCTTCCCGGCGAATACCGTGTGCTCTTTGCCGCCCTGCTGGGTATCATGCTTGGTGTGCTGCTGGCCATTGCTGCGGTGATGGGAAAAAAGCCTTAAGGATCGGTTCTTTTTGAAAAAAAGAAAAATTCATTTTCATTTTAAACTCCTGATGGTTTTCTATATCTAAAAAGAAATCCAAAAGGAACCCTATGAAGTTTATACCGATTATATTTCTGAGCATTTTTCTGAGTCTTTCCGGTTTTTCGCAGCGTCCGCAAGGCAGCGGGCAAGCGCAGCAGGAGGTAGTTGTGCGGGGCACTGTGGTGAGCCTGGGCGAGAACCAGGCCCTTCCCGGGGCGCACGTAAGCCTGGTGAGCCAACGTGACACCACACGTATCTTCAGGGCGATTACCAACATCAACGGGGTGTTCAGCCTTGACCTTCCCCGGGGAGACTATAGCCTTGTGGTGACCTATATGGGTTTTGAACCCGTGGAACAAAACATCCTGGCCAGTGAAGCGGTGAATGATGCCGGCCGCATCGCCATGAGCCTGCTCAGCGAAGTGCTGGGTGAAGTCATCATTTCAGGTCGTGCACCCACCACCCACCAGCGGGGGGATACCACTGCCTATAATGCCACGGCCTTTAAGACCAATCCCGATGCCAATGCCGAGGACCTGATCCGTAAGATGCCCGGTATCACCGTTGAGGGCGGGCAGGTAAGCGCCCAGGGTGAACAGGTGCAGCGCGTGCTGGTCGATGGCCGGGAGTTCTTTGGTGATGACCCCAACATAGCCCTGCGCAACCTGCCCGCAGAAATGATTGAACAGATTGAGGTCTTCGACCGCCTGAGCGACCAGGCACAGCTCACCGGATTCGACGACGGGGAAGCCGTGAAGACCATCAATATCGTCACCCGCGAAGACCGCCGCAACGGGCAGTTTGGACGGGTGTACAGTGGCTACGGCGACCAGGAAAGGTACCAGGCAGGGCTGGTGACCAATGTCTTTATGGGCGACAGGCGCATTTCCATACTGGGGATGAGCAACAACGTCAACCAGCAAAACTTCTCCTCCGAGGATATGTCAAGCTTCTTTGGCAGCTCAGGACGCGGGGGCAGGGGAAGCCGCGGCTCCGGTGGTCCCGGTGGCAGCGACTTCTTTGTGGGCCAGGTCAGCGGGCTCAACAACACAAACTCCCTGGGCGTGAATTACTCCGACAAATGGAAAGAAAAGGTGGAGGCCAGCGGAAGCTATTTCTTCAATTTTATGAAGAACCGCAACGAAAGCCTCAGCGACCGCCAGTATTTCCTGGGCGACGATGCCTCGCAGCTATACGTCGAAGAGAACAGCTCCGACAGCCGCAATATGAACCACAGGTTCAGCGGCAGAATAGAATACGAGATCAACGACAACAACACCCTGATCTTCTCGCCCCGCTTCCGTTACCAGGACTCTCGCTCAAACAGTTATAACAATGCATCCAGCTTCTTGCCCGACATGCAGTTCCTCAATATGTCGATTTCCGGTTATGAGCGCAACTGGGATGGCTTTTCCTACAACAACAACCTGGTTTACCGATTGCGGCTCAATGAAAACGGCCGTTCCATTTCGTCAAGGCTAAACTTCAATGTCAACAACAATAAAAACCTTTATTTCCTTGATGCCCTGAGCGAGTTTTATGAAGGGCCTGTCCTGGTGGAAGACCTCATTGACCAGCAGAGCAACTCGAGGACCAACAGCATGGGCGTCTCGGGCAGGGTGAATTACAGCGAGCCCCTTTCCGAAAAAAGCATGCTGCAGTTCGCCTACAATGTTTCCTATTCCGATAATGAATCCAACCGCCTGACCAATAGCTGGGACATCCAGAGCCAGGGGTACACCATTTTTGAAAATGACCTATCCAGTGAGCTCACCAATGGCTACCTGACTCAAAACGGGGAGCTGAGCTATCGTTTCCGCGACGAAAAGATCAACCTCCAGGCAGAGGTTGCCTACCAGAATGCCGGCCTGTCGGCCCTTCAGACCACCCCTTATTTTGCCGACCTGAGCCGCACTTATTCCAGTTTTCTGCCCAGTCTGAGGTTTACATACAACCTGTCGAAAACGCAGAACATCCGCATCCAGTACCGCACCCGCACCAACGCCCCATCCGTGAGCCAGCTCCAGGACGTGGTCGATAATACAAACCCCCTCTTGCTCCGGACAGGGAACCCCGACCTGGAACAAACCTACAGCCATTACGCCAACATCAGGTTTAACCTGGCCAACCCTGCCAAGTCGCGTACCTTCCTGCTGTTCTTCTTTGGCAGCCTGAGCAATGACGTGGTGGCCACCTCCACGCTGATCGCCGGGAACGATACCATACTGCCCAATGGGATGCAATTGCCCAAGGGAGGCCAGTTCAGCCAGCCGGTTAACCTCGACGGCTACGGTAGCATTCGCTCAATGATCACCTACGGTTTTATGGCCAACCCCATCAAAACCAACATCAACTTCAATGGGGGTGTGGGCTATACCCGTTCCCCGGGCCTCATCAACGGGCAGGAGAACGTCTCAAACACCCTCAGCTTCTCGGCAGGGGTGGTGTTCAGCAGCAACATCAGCGAAAACCTTGACTTCACGCTGAACTACAGGGGCAATTATAATGTGGTGGAAAACAGCCTCAGGCCCCAGCTCAACAACAATTACTTCTATCACCTGAGCGGTGCCAAGGTTTCGTGGATCTTCCTGAAGAACTTGGTGCTGCGCAACGATTTGTACAACTATATGTACACTGGCCTGGGCGAAGATTTCAATGAGAATTACTGGCTCTGGAACGTGAGCTTCGGGCGCAAATTCCTGGCCAATGACCTGGGGGAGCTCACCCTGGGCGTTTACGACCTGCTCGACCAGAGCAAGAGCGTAACCCGCAATGTGACAAGTAATTACGTCGAGGACGTTCGTACCAATGTCCTCAACCGTTATTTTATGCTCACCTTCACTTACAAGATCCGCAATTTTGGGGTGGGGCGCTGAACCTGTTTTCAATAAGATGAAAAAGAGCCGGACCAGGCATTGCCCTGAATCCGGCTCTTTTTTTCCCCGGTTTGAATGACCCTAACCGGATGGTTAGTAATAATATTGGGAATGAAAAAATCAATAAAGGTTTGTTTCAAGGTCCTGCCATCTTCATAGTTCATACGGTTTAAAGCGTCTAAACTAAGAGGATGGTAGGAGGATGGTAAGAGCGGGGTTTAGCCCTGACCCCTGGTACCCGGTACCTGATATCCTGGCTAAACCCCGAACTCCAAACCTTGCACCCTGCCGGCAGGCAGGCAGGCTTGAACCTAAAACTTTTTTTCTTCTCTACCTTTCCACCACGCGGTTCTTGACGTATTTATCCAGCCAGTTAAGCCATTCCCAGTGCATATGGAGGACGGACTCGCGGGCCGAGTAGCCGTGGCTTTCGTGGGGCAGCATCACCAGGCGTACGGTGGCACCGTGGCCCCGCAGGGCGTCGTAATAGCGTTCGCTCTGGATGGGGAAAGTTCCCGAGTTGTTGTCGTCGATGCCGTGGATCAGCAGGATGGGCGCCTTGACCTTATCGGCGTTCATAAAGGGCGACATGCGGTTGTAGAGGTCGGGGGCCTGCCAATAGGTGCGTTCCTCGCCCTGGAAGCCGAAGGGGGTTAGGGTGCGGTTGTAGGCGCCGCTGCGGGCCACGCCGGCGGCAAAGAGGTCGCAATGGCTCAAGAGGTTGGCGGTCATAAAGGCACCATAGGAGTGTCCTGAAACCGCTACCCGCTGAGGATCGGTTACGGCCATTTCCACCAGTTTGTTGATGGCTGCCTCGGCATTGGCCACCAGCTGTTCCACAAAAGTGTCGTTGGGTTCTTCATCGCCTTCGCCCACGATGGGGAAGCTGGCATTGTCGAACACGGCATAGCCCTGGGTGGCCAGCATCACGGCGGAGGAAGCTCCCACGCGGGTATAGCTGTAGGGCGATCCGCTGACCTGTCCTGCGGCATCAGCGCTCTTGTATTCGCGCGGATAGGCCACCATCATGGTGGGCAGGGGTGCATCGACGCCTGGGCGGTAGCCTGCAGGCAGGTAAAGGGTCCCGCTAAGGGGAATGCCATCGGCCCGTTCGTAATGAACCAATTCCTTCTGCAGTTCACGAAGTTTTGGAGAAGGATCGGGGAATTTTGAGATCTGGGTAAGGCGGTTTCGCCTGAGGTCGCGCATAAAATAGTTGGGCTGCACATCGACCGATTCACGGCGTGTGATCAGCAGGCCGCGCTCGGCATCGAGCAGGCGGACGGGGATCTCATACCAGGGGGCTTCACTTTGCCAGAGGCGCTTAGTGAGGCCTGTGCGCAGGTCGTATTCATCGAGGAAAGGCTTATTTCCTTCAGGGGAAGCGCCCTGTCCCGAGAGATAAAGGAAGCGCTGGCGGCGGTCGAATTGAAGTACCGAACGTCCGTATTCATTAAGGGTTGTCTCAAAGCGGCCGGGGTCGTTGTAGCGGTCTTCGGTAGAGCGGTCGAACAGCAGGCTCATGGCCAGGGAAGGGTCGGTGGGATGGAAAGAGCTGAGCTTCATGCGGCGGGTTGCGCGCCAGCTCTCAGATACCAGGGCAAAGTCGCTGCGTCCCCAGGTGATGCCTGCGTAACGCAGTTCGAGCTGGAGGCTGGGGATAGGATTTCCTGTAAAGGGAGCTTCGAGATAAAACAACTGGTCGCGGTAATCAGCTTCTGCTGCGGGGTCACCACCGTCGAGGGCTTCCACCCAGTAGAGGGAAGCGGGCTTGTCGTTGCGCCAGGTGTGGCTGCGGGGACCGGTCCTCACGCTGCTGAAGCCCTGGGGCAAGTTGTCGGTAAGGGGGATATCGGCCAGGAGGCGTACCTGGCGGCCGTTTATGTCAAGCAACTCAATGCGCTGGGGGAAACGGAAGAGGGGGACAATATAGGAATAGGGCTTGCGGATGGTGGTCACCAGCAGATACTGTCCGTCGGGTGAGGGGTTGAACCGGCTGATCACAGCGGGGTTTCCGATCTTTTGGCTGTTGCCGTCGGTATCTGTTTTAACCAGTTGGGAAGTGACATAATAATCAAAGATCGCTTCATCATAAACGTCTTTCAGCAGGTCCTGGAACGTCCGCACTGCTGCCCTTCGTCCAAGGCTTTCCTGGACAACGGGCCCATCAGCAACGCCCGGGCGTGAGGGAGCGGGGCCCCGGCCATCGGGGACGGCCGAATAAATGATGGTCTTGCTGTCGGAGAGCCAGCTGAAGCTGTTGCCCAGCACGTCGTTGATGACCTCGCCGGTAAGTTTGCGGGCGGTGGAGCTTGCTGCATCGGCAACCCAAAGCTCGATACCGGTGCCCGTGGTGTTTGTAAAGGCCACCATCCGCCCGTCGGGCGACCAGGCAGTGTTGCTGATCTTTGGGCTCTTGGGCAAGCCCAGAACAGGGCGTTCATTGGTGCCGTCGAGATTCATGAAACTGAGCCCTGTGCCAAACCTTCCACGGCTCGACCCATTGGTGGCAGGGTCGAAACGCAGGCCTGCCAGGCGGTATTCTTTGGCGGCCAGGTCTTCAATGCCGGGCAGATCGGGGTTGGCAATCAGCAGGACGGTCTGGTTGTTGGGGCTGATGATCATGCTGGGCGTGGAAGGCGCATCTACCAGTTCAATGATTTCCTGCGGTGGCATTTGGTACTTGATCTGGGCAAGCGCAGGGCCTGCAACCAATACAAGCGTAAACAAAAATACAATAGCGGTTCTTTTCATAAGAATAGTTTTGGATGGTTGATTTTCAATAAGCCAAAATAAAAAGAAAATCAATACCCGTGCGGGTTTTAAATGGTTTTGTTATTTGCTTCGGTCAAAAAGAGGTTTTAAAAGCCAAACCCAAAGGGTAGCTATGATAAAACTGATGACAGTACCCCAGGCCAGGCCTGCCCTGGGGAAGAAATAGCCCGCAAAATGGCCATAAACGATGATGTTTGTGGATGCAAGAAGCATGATTTTACCCAAGCCCCTGGCGAAACCGGGCCCTGCCGAGAGGGTGAGAATGACCATTGACGAAAGCATGACGGCAGGGAATGTAGAGAAGATGCCGGTCCAGAAAGCCGACCCGCTGCGGCCGATAATTACGGCGGTGCCCACCACGGTGCCGGCAAAGGCAGCGCGGATCAATACCTGCCACCAGGAATAGCGTTTGCCGGTTTTTGGCGCAGAGGTGATCTTCAGCCCTTTCTCGGCGATAAGCCAGGTGCCTATGGCTACCACAAAATAAACGAGGGTCCAGGTGAGTCTTCCAACCTGCTGGAAAAAGGATGAAAGGACTGCAAGGCCCAGCCAGGTGGCCAGGGCGGCCACGAGCCCCCAGCCCAATCCCCTGGGCAGAAACAGGATAAAAGAAAACAAGAACAGGGTGCTGAGGGTCATCCCCAGGGGTACGGAAATAGTTGCCTCGGCAGCAAACCCGGGGCTTTGGGTAATGCCAATGAAAAGCAGGGATACCAGGATGGTGGAGGGCAGGTTGCTGATCATGCCCCCCAGACGTGAGCCCAGGCGCTCCGAAAGCAGGCTAACCCCGGAAATCCATAAGCCTGCAATGACTACCGACAAAAGGAGTTGCTGCACAAACAGGGAAGACATAGGCTGGGTTTTGAACAGGCCAAAAGTAGAAGGAATTTTTTTTGTTCTGAAATATTTATTGTTCAGAAATTAAGCCGTGCCAGGCAAGGCCATGCTGGCATACTGCCATTGGTCAGGGTGTTTCAACGATTGAATGGTCATTTCAGTGGGGTCATCGGCATTTCGCTTGTTTCGGGTCGATTTTTCCCCTCACAATTCCGAAATTTTATTTCTAAAATGGTTTTTTTTATCCGGCGGGAATTTCTTATTTTGCAACACAATCAGCCCGGGGTCCAATCAGTTTCCCGTAAGGGAGGACAAGAGGCAAAGGAAAGCGATACAATAGAATCTAAAAACATAAAACCATAAAAAACATTTACTGATTATGAAAGATACTCCGATCCCTTATGAGAAAGTACAGGAACAAGTAAAGCGGATGGGCCTTCCCAGCGTAGGGAAGGCCTCCATTCGTGAGATCAAGCGGCTGATTGACCATATAGAAGAAGCCACGGGAATTCCTTTTGTACGCATGGAGATGGGCATCCCGGGCTTGCCCCCTACGCAGATTGGCGTGGAAGCCGAGATAGAGGCCTTGCGTCAGGGGGTGGCAGCCATTTACCCGGACAT
The DNA here is from genome assembly GCA_012521995.1 of Bacteroidales bacterium. Taxonomy (GTDB): domain Bacteria; phylum Bacteroidota; class Bacteroidia; order Bacteroidales; family UBA7960; genus UBA7960. The sequence continues at coordinate 8,135 of JAAYLH010000007.1, forward strand.
CGATGGCATCAAGCCGCTGAAGAAGGAGATTTCGCGTTTTGTAAAATTGTTCATGGATGTGGATGTTGACCCGCGCTGTTGCATTCCCACGGTGGGCTCCATGCAGGGCAGCTTTGCCGCCTTCACCACCATCAGCAGGATGTATAAGGAAAAGGACACCATCCTGTTCATCGACCCGGGTTTTCCCGTGCATTATCAGCAATGCAAGGTTCAGGGCATCCCGATTGACCGTTTTGATGTATATGATTACCGTGGCGATAAACTCCGCCAGAAGCTCGAAGAGAAGCTCTCAAAGGGCAATGTTGCGGGCTTGCTCTATTCAAATCCCAACAACCCTTCGTGGATATGTTTTACAGATACCGAGCTGAGGATCATTGGTGAGCTGGCCACCAAATACAATGTGGTGGTGATGGAAGACTTGGCGTATTTTGCCATGGACTTCAGGCAGGATTATTCCAAGCCCGGAGTGCCGCCCTATCAGCCCACGGTGGCTAAATATACCGGCAATTATATCCTGTTCATCTCGAGCTCAAAGGCCTTTAGTTATGCAGGTCAGCGCATCGGCATGATGGTGGTGAGCGATCATTTGTTTGAGACCCACGCGCCCGACCTTACCCGTTATTACAATTCGCCGAAGTTTGGCAATGCCATGGTCTTCGGCACGGTGTATGCCCTGAGCTCAGGCACTTCGCACTCGGCACAGTATGCCCTGGCCGCCATCCTGAAAGCTGCCAATGACGGGACGTTCAACTTCCTCGATGTGGTGAAGGAGTATGGAGAGAAAGCCCGGATCATGAAAAAGCTCTTTAACGACTATGGCTTCCATATCGTCTACGACAAGGACGAGGACAAGCCCCTGGCCGACGGCTTCTATTTCACCATTGCCTACCCGGGATTTTCGGGAGCAGACCTTATTGAAGAGCTTGTGTATTACGGCATCAGCGCCATCTCACTGGCCATCACCGGCAGCGAACGTCTTGAAGGCCTGCGCGCCTGCGTATCGCTGGTGAGCCGGGAGCAGTTCCCCGATCTGGAAGAAAGGCTGAAAAGGTTTAAGGCGGACCACCCGGTTGAGTGAGAGTTGAGAGGTGAGAGTTGAGAAGACTTGAGGATGTAATGATTTGATGATGAACAGATTACAAGGATAATAAAACAGGCAGGGGGCTGAGGCAAGACCCAAGAATCAAGACCTTGAACTTAGAACCTTGAACCAGAAACCTTGAACCTTGAACCAGAAACCTTGAACCTCAGGACTTTTCCTTTTTTTTCAGGAAATATTTGGCGTGAATGATGTTTTGACTATCTTTGCACTCTCAAAAAACGATCTTTCTTTTTTTGCAGGATTTTCACAAAGGAAGATTCAGCGCAGAACACGGAGAGGTGGGTGAGTGGCTGAAACCAACAGTTTGCTAAACTGTCGTAGGGGTAACCCTACCGGGGGTTCGAATCCCCCCCTCTCCGCTCTTTTTTTTCAAACGATTTTCGGGGTGTAGCGTAGTCCGGTTAGCGCGCCTGCTTTGGGAGCAG
>JAAYLH010000055.1 GCA_012521995.1 Bacteroidales bacterium
CATTTTTCATTTTTCATTTTTCATTTTCATACCCCTACCAAGTCCCTGTGAGTCCGTGGAAACAGGGGGATGTTAAGGCCCTTGCCGGAAACAGACAAGCCAGGCTAATAAAGACAGAAAACCTTTGTCTTTGAAAGAAAGGAAATAAAAAAACCGCCCCCAGAAAGGAGGCGGTTTTTATTATCTCAGGTATCCCTAAGGATTAGGGGTTCTGGTCGGTGTCAGGATTCAGTTGCTGGTTGGCATTGAATTCTGCGGTGGGGATTTTCCACACCCATTTGTTGTCGCCGGCGGGAACTTCCATCACCTGTGCCAGGGAAGCAACGTGACCTTTACCATTGCGGTCAAGGGGTTGTCCCAGACGCTTGAGGTCGATCCAGCGGAAGCCTTCGCCCCAAAGTTCGATCCTGCGGTGAAGCATGATCTCATCTTGGAGGGCTGCGCCGGTATTTGTCGACAGCACGTACTCGGGATCGCGTTGGCTAACCAAATCATAGAGGGTCTGGGCAGCCTGGGCGTCAGTACCTGCGCCGCGAGCCAGGGCCTCAGCTTTGATAAGGTACATTTCGGCCAGACGCATGTAAACATAGTCGGCAGCCCAGGTACCTACGACTTTCACACCAAATTTCAACTGGTTGTAATCAACCAGGGCACCAGCGCCCATACCGGGAGCAATCCAATGGGTTTTGCGTGCGTCGGTTTCAGGAATCTGGTCGTAAAGCGCAGGGCTGATCTTCTTCTGCAAGCCTAGTTGGGCATACGAAGTAAATCGGGCATCAAAATGACTCATGAAGGAGGCAAAAACGGTAGCCTGGTCTTCAACGATTTCGCTGCCCCACAGCCACTCTGAACTGGAAACACTGTTAAAAGCGGAGGTTGTGTTGACCAGCTCAGGATCAACAAAGCTGTCATTGTTGATGGTCAGCTGTCCGGGGCCAAACAGACTATTACCGCTGTCTTCAGCAACTTCAATGGCGCTGTTGGCGTGTGAAAGAGCTGTTGGATAGTCGGCTTTCGCCAAAGCAGTACGAGCATACAAGCCATGGATAACAGCCAGGCTTACGTGCGAACGATGGCGCTGGAAGTTATTTTGGTTCATGAGGCTGATGGCTTCGGCAAGGTCTGTTTCAATCTGTGCATACACTTCTGCCAGGCTCGAGCGGGGGTTACCTTCCTGGGTGGGCTCGGTGTAAAGCGGGATACCGGGGCCACCGGGATTCAAGGTATAAGCAGGAGCATAAAGCTGAAGCAGTTGATAGTAAGAAAATGCACGGGAAGCCAATGCCTGGGCCTTGATGTTGTTCTTCTCATCGGTAGAGCCTTCTACATCGTCAATATAAAGAGCAATGATATTGGCGTTGTTGATGATGGCATAATAGCATCTCCAGCGTTCCCAAACAACGGCAAGGTCAGCGTTGCGGTGGGTAACCCATGCATACTGGTTACGGAACCATCCATAACCGGCAGAATGCAGTACCATGTCATCACCCATCAGGTCCATTTCAACGTTAACTGCCATATGACCAAACCTATCGTGGTCGTCGTGATACTGGTAGAAGTAACGGTACATACCGTTCAGGGCAAGGTTTGCTCCTTCCATGGAGGTGAAGACCACATCCGAAGAAAGAGCATTGGTGGGTGCTGTTTCCAGAAAGTCCTTCTGGCAGCTACTCAGCACAACGCTGAGCAACACAATGCTTAGGATTTTATTCAGAATTTTCATATCGTTCTTCATTTTTTAATTAAAACTGCAGGTTAAGACCGAAGGTAATCGTTCTGACGGGGATATAGCTGTAGCTAGTGGAGCCATCAAATGTTTGCTGGGGGTCCATACCCTTGTTTTTATTTGAGATAAACAGGTTATCGCCGGAAACGAACAGTCTGAGGTTAGAAACACCCACGCGGTTCATCAAACTTGCAGGAAGGTTGTAACCCAGGGTCACGTTTTTGAGGGCAAAATAGGAGAGGTCCATCAGGTTGTCTTCCAATGTGCCACCATAAAGGTCTGCGTTACCGCCTTCGAGACGGGCCTGGCCGGTATTGTCACCGGGCTGTACCCAGCGGTTAAGAGCATCCTTGTGGTAATGGTTGCCATAGTCATTGGCCCACAGACGTCCGGAAATCAGCGAGCCGTATATGCCATCGTACATATAACCGCCCATGCTGTAAGTAGTCAAAATAGCCAGGTCTACGGGTCCAAAAACGAAATTGTTGGTAATACCGCCCCAGAAATCAGGAATAGCAGTTTTTCCAACATAGTAACGGGTTGCCTGGGCCACCACGTTGGTATCCCTTTGAGCAATCACGTCGCCATTATCATCTAGTACATCATAGAAGTAGAACTGCTCGCCGGTTTCGGGGTCAATTCTGGAAGTCTGGCGCAGGAAGTATTCATACATCGAACGGCCTACCATAAGCTTGCGGGTTCCGGAGATAATCTCAGGAGTTTCCTCGGGCATCTTGGTGATCTCGTTCGTCAGGTGGGTGATGTTGAAGTCAATGTTCCAACGGAAAGTATTGTTTGTAATCACATCATACATCAGACGGAATTCAATCCCGCGGTTGTCCATCTCACCAATGTTCTTGCGGATGGAAGTAACACCTGTTGAAGGAGGCAGTGGCACGTTGAAC
>JAAYLH010000056.1 GCA_012521995.1 Bacteroidales bacterium
AACCTCAACCTCAACCTTAACCTTAACCTCAACCTCAACCTTGAACTTTGAACGCCAAACTCCGAACCCCAAACCTTTTTTCTTTCTGCCTTACGGAGATTTGCTTATTTTTACCCAACCAAAACGACATCATTATGCTGATCATAGGAATTGCGGGGGGATCGGGCTCGGGGAAGAGCACGGTGGTGAAGAAGGTTGTGAAGCGCCTGCCCAAGGACAGTGTCTCGGTGATCTACCAGGACGCCTATTACAAGGATAACGGGCATCTGAGCCCTGAGGAGCGGGCCAAGATCAACTTTGACCATCCCAGCGCCATCGAGTTTAACCTGTTGGTTAAACATATGGATATGCTCCGTGAGGGCAAGGAGGTGCCTATGCCCATTTATTCTTACCTGACCTGTGCGCGGGCCAAGGAGACCGTTCCGGTGCCGGCACGGGAGGTGGTGATCGTGGAAGGCATCCTGACCTTGCAGAACCCGAGGCTGAGGGACCGTATGGACATCAAGATCTTTGTGGATGCCGACGCCGACGACCGGCTGATGCGGATCATTTACCGCGACATCCAAGAGCGGGGGCGCTCGTTCATCGACGTGCTCGAACATTACGAACGCTTTGTGAAGCCCATGCACCTGCAATTCATTGAGCCCAGCAAGCGCTATGCCGATATCATTGTTCCCCAGGGAGGTGAAAACATCGTGGCCATTGACATCATCACCTCCATGATCAAAATGACCCAAAACGCCAAAGTGTCGGGCAAAACCACTGAGGCCTCAAAATGAACCGGTACAACTTTCATACGCATTCGCATTTCGATGACGGGCGCGAGCCCCTGGAGAATTACGTCCTTTCGGCCATTGACAAGGATTTGGAGGCCTTAGGCTTTTCGGCCCATGCCCCCCTGCCCCTCGAAACGGTATGGGCGCTTCCCGCGAAGGATTTCCCTGAATACGTGGCCGAGGCCAGGAAGCTTAAGGTGCAGTATAAGGACCAGATCAGGCTGTACCTGGGACTGGAGATCGACTACATCCCCGGGATTTCGGAGGATTTTCAGGGCTGGATAAAGAACACTCCCCTGGATTATTGCATAGGCTCAGTGCACCTGGTGAAACCCGGACCGGGCGATGCCATCTGGTTTATTGACGGGCCTGCGGAGGGGTATTTCAAGGGCGTTGAGACGGTGTTCGGGGGCGATGCCCGCAAGGCCGTGACGGCCTTTTACGAGCAGAGCATTCAGATGGTGATGACTCAGCCGCTGAATATCATTGGCCATCTGGATAAAGTAAAAATGCATAACCAGGAAAAGCTGTTCAGCACTTCCGAGCCGTGGTACCAGGCGCTGGTGGACAAGCTGCTGAAAGCCATCAAAGAAAAGGGGGTGATTGTAGAACTCAACACCCGGGGGATTTACAGCGGCAAAAGCAAGGAGTACTTCCCCTCCCCTGTCATCCTTGAAAAATGCCTCCGCCTGGACATCCCCGTGATGGTCAATACCGACGCCCATCATCCCGGGCAGATCCTGAGTCATTTCGAGGAGGGGGTTAAACATCTGAAAGACATAGGTTTTCAGAAAATGAAGACGCCGTTTTTTTTAGTATAGGAAGTTTTCCCGGGGAAAAAGGTATCGGGTTTTGGGTTTCGGGTATCAGGTTTTAGGTCATTGGTCATTAGTCATTG
>JAAYLH010000057.1 GCA_012521995.1 Bacteroidales bacterium
GTACAATTAACTGGTCCCTTCCTGAAGGCTCCCCCTGGAAGGAAGGCGTGGATTCTAAAGGCAAGCCCGACGGCTGGTTCTACTACTGCCATCCGATAAGAAGCGGTGAAAAGATAACGCTGGTGGTAAGAGGCTGCCTGGGCGAAGATGCCGCAGATGGAAGCTGCAAAGTGAAGCTCAAAGCAGAATCCGTCCAGACTACCCACGGAGCAGCAAAAGAAATTTGGCCGAACTGGCCTGGTGGACAGTAAATGCAATCAGCAGGGACAAGCCGTATCGGCGCCTGTTAAAATATATCAACCTGAAAGGGGTGATGCCCGCTAAACGCAGTGGAAAAGATGTGGACTTGTTTAAACGAGTAGTGTGTAGGTTTCTGAAAAGGGCAAACCTGCCGAAAGGCAGGGACGCAAAGCCACAGGGCCTTTCCTATAGAATGGCAGCCTGGCCGCCAGATGGGGTTTAAAAAAATCCAAAAAAAATTAATGGAGGGAAAAAAATGAAAAGCAGAATGTTGATCAGTATGTTGGTAATCGCCCTGGCAGCAGCCGTCATCGGCGGCGCGACCATGGCCTGGTTCACGGACAGTGCGGGACCTGAAGACGTTACTTTTACCGCGGGGACGCTGGAAATTACTGTTAAAGGTAGTGGTGTTAGCGTTGATAATGATGGCAATTTAATCATAGACTTTGGCGACGTGAGTAATATGGCGCCTGGAGACTTAACTGACCCTGTAACAATCAAGGTTACAAATACCGGTTCGCTTGATATCGGGCTTTTCCGCAAGTTCACTGCGAGTGGGGAGCTTGCCAAAGTTTTAAAACCATACAATCTGGTTGTTCATGACTGGAGCGGTAAGTGGAATATGGTAAAGAACGGGGTAGTAAAAATTGACTCCGCACCCGCCAATATGAACGAGCTTTGCAACTGGCCCGACCAGGTTGAAGCTCCGAATACTGATGGCTGGTTCGGAATCGCCCTCGGCACAGAAGATGGTGTAAACGACTTCTACAATACCACGCTGCAATTCCAGTTCGACAAATTGGCGGGCAATGAGTACCAGGGCCAAGGAGCTGTTTTAAAGATCGAATTCAAGGCCACCCAGAAAAATGAAGAAGCCATTAAAGCTCTGATGGGTGAAGATTATCCCTGGGCAAAAATGATTGCAGATGAAGACAGACCTGTAGATGAGGGCTAACCTACAGTAAGGTTACAGTGCAAATTAACTAAAACATTTTCTTTAACCTAAATATAAGCGTGCGAGACGTGCCGGTTTCGACGCCGGCACGTCACGCCCTAACCTGTACCATAAAGAGAAGGAGGTGAAATATTGTGAGGAAGGCATTGCTTCTGGCGCTGAGCGTTATGCTGGTTGCCGCTGCTGTCGGCGGAGCCACTATGGCCTGGGTTACAGATGCCGCTGTTACTGAACCAAACAAATTTGCTGCCGGCACCGTCGATATAACTGCAGGGGGGGAGCCTGGCGGTCTCCGATGTGATCGGGGAAACAGAGTGTGAGATAATCGAGGAATATTCCTACCCGGCCTTTGTGGTTGCCTATGAGCAGGGGAAAAGGAAAAACGGGACTCCCGTTTTACCGGAGCGTTCAAATCCCAGCGCTGTTTTACAGGAAGAAGGCGGCTTTTTCTCCTTGGGCTTTGGAGGCTGGATAACGGTCAAATTTGCACGTCCCATCAAACAGGGTGAGGAAATTGCAGTGATCACGGTGATCGATGAAACCGGCGGAGTATATCCGGAAAAAAAGGCGGAAGTTTTTGTCAGCCAGGACGGTGAAAATTGGTATTCTGCGGGTTATGCCAAAAACTCAGATAACCGTAAAGACAATAGGTCTTACACTGAATTAGCGCTTCCCGAAGGTTTGCCATGGGCACAATATGTTAAAATTGTCGATTGTTCAGATCGGGCAATACATGCTAATGATGCCGACGGATATGACGTGGTAGTGATAAAGGCCAGGAATTTTTTAGAGTGTGAGGTTGTAAACTGGAACCCAGGCAGTTGCCATTAGGTAAACTACTTTGTCCGCAATGCCGGCACATTGGATGTATTTGTGCGGGCCAGACTTGAAGGAAAATGGTATGAGCAGCAGGAGGATGAAGAATGGGTTGAATGGGGCGAGGTTGATGAGAACGGTGAACCTCTCCCTTCAGA
>JAAYLH010000058.1 GCA_012521995.1 Bacteroidales bacterium
CAGGGCTTCTTCCAGGAAATAGGCGCCCTCGTTGCCTTTTCCGCTGAGGAAAAGATAGGCGGCCAAACGATAGCGCAGGGTGTTGTTTTCAGGCAGGGAAAGCAACGAGCGGGTAGCCACCAGGATGGCTTCTTCACGTTGCCCCGACTGCCACTGGGCCTCGGCATATTCAAACCAGGTCTCTTCGTCCTGGGGGTCTGCTTCCAGGGCCTTCTCAAAGGTCTTCATGCCTTTTGCGGGCTCGCCTGCGGTGATGTAGGCGTCGGCAAGCAGGCAAAGATAGCCCGGGTTCTCTGGATCGAGTTCTATGCCCCGCTCGAGGTAACGCAGGGCCTTGCGTGGGTTGCCCGTTTCAAGCTCACAGACTCCCATTCCCATCCAGGCATCGACGATGGTGGGGTCGATGCGCGTGGCACGGTGATAAAAATCGGAAGCCCGGGTGTAGTCTTCCATTTTTTCGTAACACTCGCCGATGTAATAAAATTTCATGCCGTCGGTCTCATTTTCGGTAACCGACTTTTTGTAAGCCTCCAGGGCTTCATTAAATTGGTTGAGCAGGCTCAGGGCATAACCCTTGTGGAACCAGGAATGCTCGTGGTCCTCGTCGATGGCCAGGGCGTAATCGAAGGCCTCGAGGGCCTTTTCATACAGGCTGGCATTGATAAAAGACACGCCAAGATTGAACCAGGCCTCTACACTGTAGGGGTGGCGGTCGATGAGTTTCTGGAAGAACTCGATGCTTTCCTGGGTCAGCGACAGGAGGTCGAAGCAGTAAGCCGCCTCGTAAATGGCCATGTCGTTTTCAGGGTTGATCTCCAACGCCTTTTCGAGGTATTCGATGGTTTTCTTGAAGTTGCCCAGGTTTTCGTACTCGAAAGCAATGTTGATGTAAATGAAGTCGGGTTCTTCAGCATCGGGCAGAGCCTTCAGGTATTCTTCAATGGCCTTTTCGTAATTGCGCATCTGCGAATAGATGGCACCCTTGATGAGGAAGAGCTCGCTGTTGGAGGGCTCCATCTTCTCAACCTCTGCAAGCAGTTCAAGGGCACGTTCCTCGCGGTTGAGCGTGGCCAGGAGCTGGGCCTTTTTCAACAGGAGGGGGAGGGCCCCTTCGTGGACCTTCAGGGCATAATCCACCACTTTGAGGCCACGGGTGTAATTGCCGCGGTAAACGTAGAAGTCAATGACCTCTTCAAAGTCATCCACGTCAAAATACACGGACCGGCGCAGTTTCTCCTGTTCTTCGAACTTCTCAACCTGCCAGGGAATATTGATGTTATCTTCGATCTGATTCTTCATGATTACACTGTCGAAGGCAGATGGGGATGCCATTTTTCGGCCCCTTAATCCACCTCCTGAATTCACAGCAAAGGTAATAAAAAATCAGGTTGTCGTTTGGGCAGGCAATCTTCACTTTTATAGCCTTAATGCCTTCGTTTAAGGTTCTGAAAGGCAGGCATGTTTTGCAGGCTTTACAACAGCATTTCAACAGGGGCTGCAGGCGGAGAGGCAGAGCTTCAAGCTTATTGCCGTTATTACGGATAAAAATGGTAATTTTGCAAAAATTTTCCTAAGCATATGTTTGAAAGTCTAAGTGATAAGCTCGACAGGGCGTTTAAGCTGCTCAAGGGGCAGGGCCACATCAGTGAGATCAATGTTGCAGAGACCCTGAAGGATGTCAGACGGGCGCTGCTCGATGCCGACGTGAACTTTAAGATTGCCAAGACCTTTACCGACACAGTGAAGGAAAAGGCGTTGGGGCAGAATGTCCTTACATCTGTTTCCCCCGGCCAGTTGATGGTGAAAATCGTTCACGAAGAGCTGACCAGTCTGATGGGTTTCACCAATGAAGAAATCAACATCAAAGGCAGTCCTGCCATCATCCTCATCGCAGGTCTGCAGGGTAGCGGTAAGACAACATTCTCGGCCAAGCTTGCCAATTACCTGAAGTCGAAGAAAAGCAAGAAGGTTTTGCTGGTGGCAGGCGACGTTTATCGTCCTGCGGCCATTGACCAGCTGAAGGTGCTGGGCGAGCAGGTGGGCGTAGAAGTGTTTACAGAAGAAGGCAGCAAGGATCCTGTGGGTATTGCCCGAAAGGCTGTTGCCCACGCCAAGACCATGGGCCACCAGGTGGTTATCGTGGATACCGCCGGCCGTCTGGCCATCGACGCCCAGATGATGGATGAGATCTCGGCCCTGAAGAAAAACCTGAATCCCCAGGAGACCCTCTTTGTGGTGGATGCCATGACGGGTCAGGATGCCGTGAATACCGCTAAGGCCTTCAACGACCGCCTCGACTTCGACGGGGTGGTGCTTACCAAACTCGACGGGGATACCCGCGGCGGGGCAGCCCTGACCATCCGCTCGGTGGTGAGCAAGCCCATCAAGTTTGTGGGTATTGGCGAAAAAATGGATGCCATCGATCTGTTCCATCCCAAACGTATGGCCGATCGTATCCTGGGTATGGGCGACATCGTGTCGCTGGTCGAAAAAGCACAGGAACAATTTGATGAAGAAGAAGCCCGCAAGTTGCAAAAAAAACTGGCTAAGAACCAGTTCAACTTTGACGACTTCCTCTCGCAGTTGCAGCAGATCAAGAAAATGGGTAATGTGAAGGACCTGATGGGGATGATCCCCGGTATGGGCAAAGCCCTGAAAGATATTGACATCGAAGATGATGCCTTCAAAAGCATTGAGGCCATTATCCATTCGATGACGCCCGCAGAGCGAAACGATCCTGCTTTATTAAACGGCAGCCGTCGTAAACGCATCGCCGAGGGCAGCGGAACCACCATTACAGATGTAAACCGCCTGATCAAGCAGTTTGAAGACACCCGTAAGATGATGCGCATGGTGACCACCGGAGGTCAGGGAAAACTGATGAATATGATGCGCGGAAAGCCCGGGATGAGGAGGTAAGATTAGGGGTTTAGAGTTTGGAGTTCAAGGTTAAAAGTTTAAGGTTCAAGGTTCAAGGTTCAAGGTTTAAGGTTCAAGGTTCAAGGTTTAAGGTTCAAGGTTTAAGGTTCAAGGTTTTTTAGAGGCTTGTTTGTTATCTTTAAGGCGTTTTGAACCAGTTGAATGGATTTGTTGTTAAGTCTTAATATAAGAAAAAACCAGTTTTATGGAACTTATCGATGGAAAGAAGATCTCGGAAGCCATTAAGGCAGAGATAGCTGCGGAAGTGGCGAAAATGAAGGATGCAGGCGAGAAGGTGCCTCACCTGGCGGCCATCCTGGTGGGTGAAGACCCTGCCAGTCAGACGTATGTCAACAGTAAGGCGAAGGCTTGCCAGGAGGTGGGTTTTGATTCTTCAACCTATCGTTTTTCGGAAGACATTACCGAGGAGAAATTGCTCGAGACCGTTGATTTTATTAACAATGATCCCGAAATTGATGGCCTGATCGTGCAGCTTCCCCTGCCCAAACACATCAACAACCAAAAGGTCATCGAGCGTATCCTTCCTGAAAAGGACGTGGATGGATTCCATCCCGTGAATGTAGGCCGCATGACCATTGGCCTTCCCGCCTATGTCTCGGCAACGCCCTTTGGAGTGATACAGCTTATTGAGCGCAGTGGCATCAAGACCACGGGGATGAACTGCGTGGTGCTGGGCCGCAGCAATATCGTGGGCAAGCCCATGAGCATCCTGATGGCACGCAATGCCGAGCCGGGCAATGCCACCGTGACGGTATGCCACAGCAAGACCAAAAACCTGAAAGAGATCACCGCACAGGCCGATATCCTTATCGTAGCCATTGGGCAGCCTGAATTTGTGACTGCCGATATGGTCAAGGAAGATGCAGTGGTGATCGATGTCGGGATCCACCGCGTGCCCTCGGATAAGACCAAATCAGGGTTTCGTCTGATAGGCGACGTGAAGTATGATGAGGTTTCCAAAAAAACTTCGCATATCACGCCTGTGCCCGGCGGGGTAGGACCTATGACCATTGTGTCGCTGCTGATGAACACCCTGAAGGCAGCAAAAAAAGAAATTTACGCTTAAGCTTGCAAAAAAAGACCTTTACGAACCTCTTGCTTGAGGAGCAGGAGATGCTGGCAGAAGGCAAGCTGCTGCCTGTCATGGAGTTGTTTTATTCGCTTCAGGGCGAAGGCTTTCATACGGGCAAGGCAGCTTCTTTTGTGCGCATTGGAGGCTGTGATGTGGGTTGCCACTGGTGTGACGTGAAGGAATCGTGGGATGCCAGCCTGCATCCCCTGACCCCTGTTGCGAAAATCGTCGATTCGGTCTCTTCATTCCCTGCCAGGGCAGTGGTGATCACGGGCGGGGAGCCGCTTATGTATAATCTTGACTTGCTCTGTAACTTGCTGAAGGAAAAGGGAATAGAGATGTTCCTGGAGACTTCGGGCGCCTACTCGCTGAGCGGGAGTTTTGACTGGATCTGCCTTTCGCCCAAAGTGCAGCAGCCTCCGCTGGAGGCCATGCTGAAAAAGGCCAATGAACTGAAGGTGATCATTCACGATGAAGCGGACTTCGGGTGGGCAGAAGAAAATGCAGGGGCAGTGTACCAGAACTGCCTGTTGTACCTTCAGCCCGAATGGAGCCAGTACAAGATGATGTTACCTCTCATTGTGGAATATGTGCAAAAACATCCCCGCTGGATGGTTTCATTGCAGTCGCATAAGTTTATGAATATTCCCTAGGCTTTTTTTCTTACGAAACTTTACGTAAATTTGGCTGACAGGAGACCTTATGAAAATCCCTTTCCGCCAAATCTTGCTGCTGTTGCTGGTGTTTTTTGCACTGGACGCCATGGCACAGGGCAGCAATCAGCTGACCACGCGTAATGCGCGGGCCCGCAGGTCGTTTGAACGGGCCATTGAAGCCTGGCGTATGCGCGACGACAGCCGCACCGTGGCCGAATTACGCCTCGCCATTGAAAACGACCCCGGTTTCGTCGAAGCCTACCTGCTCCTGGGTGAAGTGTATTTCTCCCTTGAATATTACCAGGAAAGCATCCCCAACTATCAGCGCGCCCTTGAAATTAACCCCGATTTCTATCCCCAGCTTAGATATTACCTTGGCGTTTCTCTTTTGAAAACGGGGCAGTATGCCGAAGCACGGACGCATTTCCTTGACTTCCTTGCCCTCGGCAATATCAGTGAAAACTTAATGCTTGCCTCACGGGCAGGACTTGCCACCTGCGATTTTGCACTGGAAGCAATGGCCAGTCCTGTGCCTTTTAACCCGATAAACCTTGGCGATTCCATTAATTCACCCTATCCTGATTACAGCCCTGCCCTGACCACCGATGAAAAGACCCTGATCTTCACCCGAAAGATTCCCAGGATGGAAAGCCACGGGCCATCGGCCGAACATTTCCATGAGGATTTTTTCCTCAGCACTTTTGAAAACGGGACCTGGTCGCCTGCGGGCAACCTTGGCCCGCCCATCAATACCCCCGGAAATGAAGGAGCACAGAGCATCTCGGCCGACGGCCGTCACCTGTTCTTTACGGCCTGCAACCGCCCCGATGGAATGGGTAGCTGCGATATCTATTATGCCTACCGCTCTGGTCGCGAATGGACCCTGCCTGCCAACCTGGGACCGGTAGTGAATTCCGGAGCCTGGGACTCGCAGCCCTCCATTTCGCCCGATGGCAAAACCCTGTTCTTCTCAAGCGCCCGCAACGGCAGCATCGGCAAAATGGATATCTGGTACACTACACTGGATGATCAGGGACAATGGACCGCCCCGCAAAACCTCGGGCCAGTGATCAATACCGAGGGACGGGAGATGTCGCCATTCATCCATCACGACAACGAAACCCTGTTCTTTGCCTCCGACGGACATCTTGGGATGGGTGGCCTCGATATCTTCTACAGCCGCCGCGACAGCCTGGGCCAATGGTCTGAACCCGTTAACCTGGGTTACCCCATCAATTCGTATGGCGATGAGTTCTCGCTCATTGTGGGGGCAGGAGGGTTGAACGCCTATTTTGCTTCGGACTTATTCGGGGGTTTTGGAGATACTGATATTTACCATTTTGAGTTGTATGAAGAGGCGCGCCCTACGCCTGTCACCTATATGCGCGGCGTGGTGTATGACAAGGAAAGTGGCGATAAATTGCAGGCAACCTTTGAGTTGACCGAGCTGGAGACAGGGCAGGTCATCACTCAATCAACATCTGACCGGCAAACCGGAGAGTTCCTGGTGGCCATCCCCACCGGGAAACTATTGGGGTTGAACGTGTCGCATCCGGGCTTTTTGTTTTTCTCCGAGCATTTCAGTTATGAAGAAACAAGGACAGGGGCGGATCCCTATTTGCGCGACATTCCCCTGCAGCCCATCAGGGAAGGGGAAGCCGTGGTATTGCGTAATATTTTCTTTGACACCGACCGTTATGACTTGAAGCCCTCATCAGAGGCTGAGTTGCAAAAACTGGTGAAACTTTTACAGGGGAACCCTCGCCTGAAGATCGAAATCAGCGGGCATACCGACCACGTAGGGACCTATGCCTATAACCTTGAACTGTCGAGAAACCGTGCCCGCAGCGTGATGCAATACCTCATTGATGCAGGCATCGACCCTAGCCGCCTGAGCTTTGAAGGATATGCCGACACCCGGCCCATCGACACCAACGAAACCGAAGAAGGTCGCGCCAATAACAGGCGCACCGAATTCAAGATACTGGATCACTAAACTTTTTGCTATGCTGGCAAACATCAACTTATTTCGAATCCTGTTCCTGGACGTGGAAACCGTACCCATGGCACGCGACTTTGACTCCTTGCCCGAAGTCTTTCAAGGGCTCTGGGAAAAAAAGGCAGCCAACCTGAAAAACGTGGAAGAACTCAGCCCTGCCCAACTGTTTGAACGGGCCGGGATCTATGCCGAGTTTGGAAAGATCGTTTGTGTTTCCGCGGGTTTCTTTCACAAGGAAGAAGACCAGCTCTCCTTTAGGGTTAAGTCATTTTATGGCGACGATGAGAAACTCCTCCTGATGGATTTTGCCGAACTCCTCAACGAGCATTTTAACTCGGCCGCACATTACCTGTGTGCCCACAACGGCAAGGAATTCGACTTCCCTTACCTCTCGCGCCGGATGCTCATCAACGGACTCGACCTGCCTTACCTGCTCGATAATTTTGCAAAAAAACCCTGGGAAACGACCCTGCTCGACACCATGGAGCTATGGAAGTTTGGCGACTATAAGAGCTATACCTCGCTTGAGCTTTTGTCGGCCGTGTTCAACATCCCCACCCCCAAGGATGATATCTCGGGCAAGGACGTGGCCCGGGTGTATTGGGTTGACAATGACCTGGAGCGCATTGCCACCTATTGCGCCAAAGACGTGGTAACCATCGCCCGCCTTTACCTGAAATACCGAATGGCCGGCGAGCTGCATGATGAGCAGGTGTTTTATCTTTCCTGAAAAATTATTTACCCCCTTTTTTTTGCATAACACCCTTGAAAGGCCTGTGATAAGGCCTTCTGGAAACTTATTGTTTAGCCATTCACGAATAAACAAAAATCACTAAATCAAAACGCGGGCATTCAGTTTTTTGTGTTGTTTAGTGTTTTAGAGTTTTGGTGGCATGATAGGTTTTAATAAATTACCACTGCCACAATGTGACCAAAAATAGCTATATTGCATTAAAACATTATTTAGAATCAATATAAATAACGAAAATTCATCGCTGAAATTTGGATAATATCATTTTTTTTCTTTTCTTTTACAGGGCAAAAGTTCTTTTTAGGGCCCAAAAGAACCTATGCGGGCGGCAAACCGAAAAGCCCTGGCATAGTGCCGAGAGTAGGTGAAAAAATTATTATGATTATGAACACAAAACTTAAAAATGATGGTCTGCTGGATGCGTTTGAAAAGCACCAATTGAGCAAGGCTGAAATGATCGACCTGAACGGGGGAAATGATTGTATACATATTAAGGTAGGAACGAATTCAGGATTGTTTATTTTGACACTTTGCGAAGATGGCAGTCAGCAATGGAC